>CAKPBH010000013.1 GCA_934140355.1 uncultured Bacilli bacterium
TATAATTTGTGTTAATATATATTCACAAGGAAGTGATTTTATGCTTAAAACAAGTGATATATTAGACGAAAAAGACAAAAGAATTCGAGCCAAAAATACTGATGTTGAATTTCCACTAAAAGAAAAAGAAAAAAAATTAATTCACGATATGTTAGAACATCTTTATTTTTCACAAATAGAAGAAAAAGCAAAAAAGTATAACTTAAGACCAGGTATGGGCCTAGCAGCACCACAAGTTGGTTTAAACAAAAATTTCTTCGTTGTCTGCCACGAAGAAAAAGAAAATACCTTCAAAAATTATGTTTTAATCAATCCAAAAATCATATCACATTCCGAAGAATTAATCTATTCTTCAGGAGGAGAAGGATGCTTAAGCGTAAACAGAGACATCGAAGGAATCGTCCCTAGATATGCTAGAGTAACCTTTGAAGGATATGATGAAAATGGAAAAAAAGTAAAATATCGCGCTAGAGAAGAATTATCCATAGCCTTTCAGCACGAAATGGATCATTTACAAGGAATACTTTTCTATGACCATATTGATCCTAAAGATCCATTTAAAGACGCCGAATTAATGCGCGAAATTTAAACAATTAAAAATATTAAATTTTTTTAACTGTTATATTTTATAACATAAGCAAACAAATAAGTTGAAGTTTAAAAGTAGCACCTAAAGATTTAGGCGCTACTTTTAATTTACTTTTATTTTAAAGAATGAAATCAAAAATTATTCCTTTATTTCCCTATCAATTTCATTAATTTTATTCCGACACTTAAAAACAGGAGCATAGCTAATGCGGTGATACTTACAAATTCCATACTCCGAAAGAGCTAAAAGATGCTTTTTCGTCCCATATCCTTTATTATGTGCAAAATCATACATTGGATAAATCTTATCTAACTCATATAACTCTCTATCCCTGGTAACCTTAGCAATAACAGACGCCGCCGCTATAGACAAACTTAAAGCATCCCCTTTAATAATAGAAGTAGTAGGAATTCCCACCTCTAAAGGCATAGCATCAATTAACACATGTTCTAACTTTATTTGCTGATTTGCCAAAAAAATTGCCTCTTTCATTGCAATTTTTGTCGCCTCATAAATATTCACCTCATCTATCTTCTTTGGAGAAACTCGCCCAATACCAACCGCCAAAGCATCATGCATTAAAATATCATAAAATTTCTCCCTTTTTTTCTCTGATAATTTTTTCGAATCAGTTAATCCTTCCAACTGATAATGAAGCGGCAAAACCACACAAGCTGCAACTACATTTCCAACCAAAGGTCCCCTACCAACCTCATCAACACCCGCAATAACACGAATTCCATGACGAATTAACTCCTTTTCATACTGATACATATCTTCCATACAAATCACCTAAAATTATTACGATTACGAAAAAGATCATTTCCCCGAGAAGCATTCATATTCTCTTGTAGTCTCTTAATTTGACCAGTTGCACTATTGGCTTCCAATATTTCCTTTTTCATATCTTCCTTATCTCTAATATTATACATCTTATTAAAATGAGCTTTTCTACCCTCATTATATTTTTTTATCTCTTGATAATTATGATTAGCCTTCCATTGACTATCAACTACTTCTGATACATCCCTAATACGCTTTTGAAATTCCATAAAATCCTCCTAACACCATCCCATTATACAATAAATTAAAAAAAAAAGAAAGAAATTACTCAACTGTAACTTCCCTAATTTCACTATCATTCATATGAAACAAATAATAATAAATATCCTTATAATCCTTTATCATCACTAAATCCAAACTTTTCTTAACCTCTACTGGAATTTCCTCTAAATCCTGTTTATTTGCGAAAGGAATAAAAACTCTCTTAATTCCATTAACCGTAGCAGCAATTAGTTTTTCTTTTAATCCCCCAATAGGAAGAACCGTTCCCCTTAAAGTAATTTCACCAGTCATACTCACCTCAGCCGGAACAATTTTATCCTTTAACAAACTAACAATAGCACTTACTATTGCAACACCAGCACTAGGCCCATCTTTAGGTGCAGCACCTTCTTCAATATGAATATGAAAATCTCTAAATTGAAACAATAAATCATCAATTTCAAAAAACTCTGCATTACTCCTTACATAACTAAAAGCAACTTCAACACTTTCTTGCATAACCTTACCAACATTTCCAGTAACTTTCAAATTTCCTTCTCCTTTATAAGAAGCAACAGAAATCTTTAAAATTTCACCACCATAAACAGTATATGCCAAAGCATTAACAACACCACTAACAACAAAAAGATCATTTTTATGATGAAAATACTTAGGCATACCTAAATACTTATTTAAATTTTTCTCATTGATAATAATATCATGAAGATTATCCGTCACAACTTTTCGACAAATTTCTTCAATTTTTCTCTTTAATTCTCTAGCACCAGACTCTCTAGTATAATCCTCAATAATTTTTAAAATAGCACCCTCATCAATTGTAATATTATTATCCTTAATTTTATATTCTTTCAACAAACGAGGAATTAAATGTTTTTGAGCTATTTCCTTTTTATCATAGTTAGTATAACTAGAAATTTCAATAATTTCTAATCTATCACGCAAAGCATCAGGAATTTTAGACACATCATTAGCAGTTAAAATAAACAAAACCCTAGATAAATCAAATTCTTCTTCAATATAATTATCACAAAAATGCTGATTTTGTTCTCTATCTAATACCTCCAATAAACTAGAAGCTGGATCCCCATGGTAATCTTTAGCTAATTTATCCACTTCATCAATCAAAAAAACAGGATTATTAACACCAACCTTCTTCATACCTTGAATAATCTTACCAGGACTAGAACCCAAATACGTTCGACGATGCCCAACAATCTCAGCTTCATCCGAAATTCCACCAACACTAACCTTTACAAATTTCTTATCTAAAGCCGAAGCAATACTACATGCCAAAGACGTTTTTCCTACACCAGGAGGACCAACCAAACAAATAATTGTACTTCCCATCCTTTTTATTTTTTGAGTAACCGAAACAAATTCAATAATTCTTCTTTTAACAACCTCTAAACCATAGTGATTCTCATTAAGAATTTCCTCTACTCTATCAACCTGATACCTACTCCGACTTCCTTCATACCAAGGTAAATTTAACAACCAATCAATATAACTACGAATAATTGTAACCTCAGGCGAAGAATCAGAAGATAAAGTATATCTTTTTAACTCTTCTTCTAACCGAACTCGAACCCGATTAGGTAATTTTTTTTCTTGAATTCTTTTTTTTAATTGATTAAATTCAGTGTCTTTAATAGAAAAATCTCCCAATTCCTCTCGCATAATTCTAATTTTTTCTCGAAGTAAATAATCCTTTTGTGATAATTCAATCTTATCTTTCAAAGAAGATTCAATTTCATCCTCCAGCTGAATCGTTGTTATTTCTCGCCTTAAATCCTCCAATAACATATTCATTCGAATCATAGGTTTCAACTGACGCAAATACTTCAACTTTTTTAAATAAGGAATCGGTAATTCAGCACAAATAATATCGGTCAACTTACCAATATCATCAACCCCAGCAATTTTTCCAATAACACTATTCCCCACCAAAGAGGAAGAATCAATATAAGTATTTAAATCCTTAAGTAAAATTCTCTTATAGGCATTTGCTTTTAATTCTTCTACCCCCTCAACTGGAATAGAAATAACGAAAGAATCCACATATCCATAATCATTTTCAATATAATTAACTATTTGTACCCTTTCCAATCCAACAATAACAATTCTTTCATTTCCATTCGATAGAGTTAATCTAGATTTAATTTTTCCAACCACACCAATAGTAGGTAGCTCATCCAAACTAAGACCTTCTTCCAAAGGATCATCTAAATTCAATAGCAAAAGCTGTTGATCATAAAATTTACAAGAAGTCTCTAAAACTAACTTTTCCCTAGCAGAATCAACTTCTATCCGAAGTTCATTATAAGGAAATAAAACAGAACTTTTTAACAATAAAACAGGTAAATTTGTCTGAACCATATTACTTCCTTCTTTCTGTCTCACTATTGTACCAAAAACCCCTAAAATTATCAAGTTAAAACAAGTTAGTGTTAAATTTTTTTTAATGAATTAACACCAACGGAAATTTTTTCAAAAACAATCCTCAAAATGTAACCTAATTGGTTACATTTTTATTAGCATTTTTATGATACAATAGTAAACAAGAGGAAATGTATTTGTTTTTCCTCAAAAAAAATACACCAAACTAATGGTTTGTCCCCAGCATCATTAGTGGTGTATTTTTATTATATCTTAATAATACTTTGTAATTTTTTAATAACTTTTTTTTCAATTCTAGAAATATAAGATTGACTAATTCCAAGAAGATTAGCCACCTCCTTTTGAGTTAATTCTTTCTTGCCATTCAATCCATAGCGATATTCAATAATTTCTTTATCTCTATCCTCTAATTTAGCAACCTCTTGATACAACAATTGTCGATCTAAAGCATCTTCCAACCCCTTAGTAACAATATTTGCATCTGTTCCCAAAACATCTTCCAAATGCAATTCATTTCCATCAGAATCAAAACTAAGACTATCTTCAAAACTAACCTCTCCTCTTTTTCTTTTGGTTTTTCTCAAATACATCAATATTTCATTATCAATACACCGCGAAACATAAGTAGCTAATTTTATATTTTTATCTAAGCGATACGTATTTACTCCTTTAATCAAACCAATCGTACCAATAGAAACTAAATCTTCTAAATCAACTTTCGTATTCTCATATTTTTTTGCTAAAAAAACTACCAATCGTAAATTGTGCTCAATCAACTTATTGCGTGCCTCTTGATCTCCCTGCATAGATAACTTAACATAATTAACTTCATCTTCTTTACTAAGTGGTGGAGGCAACGTATCTGTACTTCCTAAGTAAAAAACTGGATTATAAATTTTCAAAAGTTTCTTTAAAAACAGAATTATTTTTTTCATATTAATCTCACTTTCTATTATTGCATCAAAATCAAATTAATTTATTTTCTAAAAGATTACCACCAATAATACAATCAACGCCATCTAACATAATTTTCTCCTCCGTAATACCAATTAAAAAATTTTCTCGAAAACCCACACCCTGAATAAAAATTTTATCAGGAATAACACACTTTAAAAGTCCATGATAATTTAAAGCATCATAAGGAACTAAAATGATTGACTGGCTATCATAATCAATATTTACCATTCCTTTATTAATCAAAATAATTGGTCTTTTTTTATATGGATCAACTAAATGATTTCCTGTATCCAAAAAAGCTGTAGTCGCTATCACCTCCCCACTTTTTAAATAAATGTCAATATGATAATAATGATGATAATGATTTTTCAAATGCAATCCCTGTTTAACATAACAATACAAAATAAGCGGACTAAAAATAATTAACACAATTACATTCACCGACAAACCGTTAAAATAAAATACCAATCCTTCATTTTGATAACTAAACTGTAAATTTAAAAAATATAAAAAACCACCTAATAATATTGATGATGTATACAAATAAAATAAATTTCGAGAAAAAGTACGAATATCTCTAAATCCAAAAGCTACTAATACCATAAAAATAGAAATAAGTATTTTGATTAAAAACAACCATAAACTCCCCAATTTAACAAACATTGAAAATATAGTAATACTTCCAATTAAAGCACTCAATACCAATCTCTTTAAACTAGTCTGTCTTCTAAGCAATATTGCTACAGAAAAAATTAAAATTAAATCAAAACCAAAATTAAGCAATAATACTAAATCAATATATATTTTCATTAAACATCACCATTGTTATTATAAAAAAAAGAAACGAAATAATATGTCAAATTATTTCGTTTTAATAACTTTTTTATCTTTACTCTAACTATCATCACGATTATTTTGAATTATTTGTTGCTTTTTTTCCATCATATATGAAGTAATAATTGTTTCAATTTCTGGTAAAGCATTTGGATCTACATTAGACAAATATACTTTTTCTTTAACTGTATCAATAATAAGATTTCCAAAAATAAGACCTTTACGCACCGTTAAGTCATTAAACATATCTGGAGTAATTGTTACAAAAAAATATCCCCACAATAAACGTTTCGTTGCAATCATGATTCGTTTATTAGTCAAAGCAATTACATTTGTATAAAAAATTTCAAAAACACTAGAATTCTTCTGCGCAGGAAAGGCATACAAAATTTCCTCATCGGGATTTAAATGTTTCTCTATGATTGCACAATGATGAGACAACCGAAAAGCAATCGTAAGAGGATACTTTCTTTTAAATTCCCTCACCATATCATAACATTTACCCATATTTTATTCTTCTCCATCCATATCAAAATATTGATTATACAAATCCATTAACTTATCACTTGTAGTTTCTCCTTCAATGTAATCAACAGCCTCATGACCAGCTAAAACAATCGTTGTTGGTGTTCCCCAATTGCCACTATTTTTCTTCAAAAAAGTATTTGATTTTTCAAAGCTACTCCAATCTTCTTCACTAAAAGTATCCGTATCTACATAATACATTGGTAACTGATTATCCGAAGCAAATTTTTCAGCAACTGGTAAAAAGTTTGCACAATGAGAACAACTCTCACGAGATAAAACAACAACAAACGCCTCATTATTATCAATTTTCTTTTGGTAATCACTATAAGATAATAACTGTAAACCAACTTCTCCCGACAATTGAAGTGGTAATTCATAAGAAACCTTCTCTTTTTCACCTCTCATAAGAAAACAACCCAAAAGAACAACAATAATCAAACAAATAATTAAAAACAAATCAGATTTTTTTAGTTTTGAATGATTACTTTCTAATTTTTCATCTTCATTAGAATCAATTTCTTCAAATTCTTTTATATCAGAATCAAAATCTGATTGTTCTTCCACCTCATCTATCTTTTTGCTTTTTTTCTTAATTTCCTCTTTTTCTACGATATTATTTTCTTCTTCAATATTATTTTTTTTCACTGTCTTTCGATTAGAAACAGTATTTTTTTCAACAGAATGACTTTCATTCTTATTCTTTCTAACTACTTCCTCACTTTTTTTTCTACCTTTTTGCTTTTTTTCATCATTACTCATACCTATCATCCTTCCTTTACTGATATTTTACTATTTTTTTGCCGACTTTGCAATCATTTGCAAAAAAAATAAAGATTTATCTCCATTTTTTATGAAAATAAACCTTAACAAATACTAACGCATTTTTTTCACAATCAAACTAACATATCGTTTTACATCTTTAATTAACTTTGTATATAAATTAGGATAATGTCTAATTTCGTTAATAATATCAATATCATCTTTAGAAATAGCGCCAATATACTCGCTACCATCCTCTGTAATAATTGGAACTTCGCGCCCCAATAAATAATCAGTAGTAGTTTCAAAAATATCAGCTAAAATACAAAATGTTTCTAAGCTAGGAGTTCTTGTACCATTTTCATATCCACAAATAGATACCTTAGTAACTCCAATCATATCACCTAGTTCCTGTTGACTCATACCCTTTTCTAATCTCATATCTTTTATTCTTTTACCAATTAACATCTTTATCCCTCACTTACTTTATTGGTCTAAATTACCAATCGTTAATAATTTCTTTAATTTAATTTTAAGGCCTTTTCAATCAAATTAAACTAACAAGTAATATTATGCCATGCTTTATATATTTTTGCAAGTTTTTTTTTACTTTTTTTAATACTTATTCATAAACAACAGCAAAAGAAACTAAAACTTATAAAATAAGTTTTAATTTCCATTCAACAAATCAAAAAGAAAGTTTTAAAAGAAACAAGAACCTAGTATGATAGCAAGTAAAATATATAATACTATAATAATTAAAAATCCATTTCCAACACCAGAACAAGAAGTATTACAAGTTGTATTGCAATTAGAAGACATAACATTCACCTCCCTTGTAAGTCATTAAATCCATGCTCCTAGTATGATAATTAATAATATAAATAAAACTAATACAATTGCCGCTGAAGAACCATAGCCATTCATAATATCCCTCCTTTTCCTTTTTCATGATTATTTTATGGATTTAATAAAAAAATGTGAATATTATTCCCCAAAAGAAAAAAATAATAACAAAAAAATTAATATATAACCAAATGAAAATAATCTATTCTTAACCTCATCTAAAATTTTAAAAAAAAATAACTCTCAATTTAGTACATCTTTCAAATTTCTCAAAATGAAAAACTTAAAAATTCCTAAAAAGAAAGTTTATCTTTAAAATATTTTTAAATTAAACAGTTTCATTCATATTAGTATACTTACCCTTATGATATTCATACATCCAATAACAAGGTCCACTTTCACAAGTAGCAGAAATAATAAAATTATCAAATTTGTTTTTTGCATCTACCACAAACGCTAAACGATATGAATTAACGTGTTCAATAAACCCATTTTTAATCAAAACGTAATTAATATTATTTTTTCGATAAAAAACCAAACTAAACATATTTTTAGAATCAACAGGATAAGAACCTGTGTAATTAGAAACAACATACAAAGCGGCATCATTTTCAATAACATATTTATCTTTAACAGTTAAATTTTCATCTGAAATCTTATATTTATTTAAAATATTACCAATAATAACTTCATCATCACTAGTCAACTCTGATTGATTAAAATCTTTTAATTTTAAATAAGACCCTTTATTAAACATAATTTTTTCATCATTTATTTCATAACTATGGGTATTATCATCAAAATAAAATTCCTTCCCATCCTTAACTACATAATCTAGCGTCTTATAATATTGATTTTGAATATAAATATCATATTTTTTCCAATTCAGCTCCTTAGAAGTATTAAATTCATCCGTTGCATAACTAAGAGATGTCCATTTAGAATTAGTATATCGCCAACATGTAAATTGATTAATCAAAATATATTGAGAAACACTTTTTTGATTAGCAATTTTATCCTTATTTACAACAAATAAATAAAGGACAATCCAAATAAATAATAAAATTATCATTAAAACAATATTTTTTATTTTTTTCATCATATCACCTAATACTTATTACTATTTATTACCTTCATATCTAAAATATGCCATCCAACCATAAGAATCATTATAACTATTAGAAACATCCACTTCTGTTCCACTACTATCCCCATCTCTTCCATCATAATTGTCATGAGCACCAACATTTTTTCCATCACCAACATAAACTTCTGTATGCTGTTTTCCTCCATAAGAATGAACCCACAAAATATCACCTCGTTTTAAATCCTTTTGAGATGTGTATGTGTGCTTTTTAAAACCAATATTAGTTAAAATTGCTTCCATTGTTTCTGTTGAAAAAGCATATCCACCAACATCACTTGCCTTAACAGATGCACCTTTTACTAAACCATACCAAACAAAACTAGAACAATCAACATTCGGATTAAGATTTCTAGTACCCTGATCATAACCAACTGAATCATCAGCAGCAGTATTTATCATCCATTGAACATAACTTTCAACAAAACCACTAGAAGATGAACTACCACCATTATTAGAAGAATCTCCTGTACATGCAACACCTTCATCAGCATCGAGACCAAAAATAGCTTTTCTTGAAGGTACCATTTTTTGATTAAGTAACCATTTAGTATACATATTCTGATCATCATCAGTAGTAGGAGTACACTCAGGACGTGGATTTACTCCGGTAGAAATCCATTGATTTCTAAGCGATTCATCACTACCAGTTATAGCACAATATGAGCCACTACAAGCTCTTTTTACTCTATCTGGAATATTATTATCAAAAATATAGGGTGCATAATAACATCCACCATTACCAGAATCACCAGGATTATACCAAAAGTACCCTATATAAGAATACTTCCCCATCCATTCAGACAAACTACTATAATTAGAAGCACTGTCAATCAATGCTTTAGCCCCATCCATGAAAGTTGGATATGTTCCACAACTAGTAGATCCATTAGGACATTTTAATCCCCAATAATTATTATAAGATAAGTCTTGACCTCCATTTTCTTTGGCTGCAACGGTAATAACAAGTTCTGGATTTATTCCTTTAGCAACTGCATAATCATAATAGTCATTTGCATAATCAGCAAAAATTTGCCATTGACCATAAGTATTAGCATATTTTTGAATTTTACTTTTAAACTCGCTTTTGGACAATGATGTTTTAGAAATAGTAAAACCACACTCACCATTATTAGAAGCACCAGAATTAACACTTCCAGATATACCACCACTAGAAGAATTAGAAAAAATACCCAAAACTACTAAGAGAACAACTAATATAGGAATAGCGGGTGCAAGTAAAAAAAAGGTGGATCCGCAACCTCCTAATAAAAACAACATAATCTTGTTTCGAATAAAGCCAACAACCTTCTTTTTTGCCATATTAGAAACAATATTCTTATCATTACTTTTATTATCCACTATACATCACCACCAACTTAATCTAAAATCCACCACCAGTACCAAATGACTCCAATTCATCCTCACTCACAACCACATTAATTTGCATTCTTCTACTTCCACAAACAAACAATGCATCTCCTTGATTATAACGCTTTATTCCTTCCTTTTCATTATCATTTAAATCAACTAACATTGCTAAATCATCAACAGACTGCTTTTTTAGTCCCATAATTAAATAATAAGAAGCATTATCAAATATTGCCTTACCATGAACAATAATATCCTCACCAACAAAATCACTAGGCTGTTGAGTAATAATAATAGTACCAGTATTGTATTTACGAGCACGTCTCTGCACCTGAGCCAAAAATTCTGCACCAAGAGTATTCTTAGCACTTAAAAGAACATGCGCTTCATCAACAGACAAAATAGTATTTACATTAGGATTCAAACACAATCCCCAAGCGTACTTAAGAACATTGAATAACAATGCATTTCTTATATTAGCATCACTATTCATTAATTCTTTTATATTAAACACTAGAAAATCACCATTAGAATTAACACTAGTATGACCATTAAAATAATATTTTAATTCCCTAGTAAAAGGCCTAATTTTAATCTCAAGTCTTTCCATAATATCTCTTTCTCTTGTTTTTTCAGTCATAGAACGTAGTCTTCCTATTACAGTAGCATACACATCATCAAATATAGGAAAATCTTTTGAAGTAAAATGACTAAAATCAGAATTAAAATTAATACCAAATCTAGCATAAGTATCCTGAACCACTTCACTAAACATATTTAAAACATCTTCTTCAATATCTGGAGAATAATACTTCATAAATGCCTTCAAATTTTGTAAAGTCCTATTTAATACAGTATATCCCAAACCATTTTTAATATCTTCTTCATCTGCATCAACAACAATATCAAGTGGATTAATTAATCCATAAGCACCACCTTTACCTAAGTCAATAACTTGTCCACCATACATGTTAGTCATCTCACTAATTTCTCCCTCAGGATCAATAGAAACAATTTGATAACCATTACGTATATGGCTACGAAGCATTAATTTAGCGGCCGTGCTTTTCCCAGAACCAGAAGTACCAAGAATTATCATATTTGCATTATTTCGATTATTTTCTTTTCTCAATTGATATAAAAATTGGTTAAATAATACAACACCTCCAGAAAAATCAACTCCAAGCAAAGTCGATAATCCCTCATCCTTAATACTATCGAAAATAAAAGGATACATAGCAGCCATAGTAGAAGCAGGCATCGGAGTACCAATACGTTGTTCTATTTCTTGACTCTCAAAAATAGGAAGCATAGATTTTAAAACCCTTTCTTGCTCAAAACGTAAAGGAATTGCCCTCATTTCCATAGCATCTAAATAATTTTTTAATGATAATTTTTTATTATCCAATTGTTCCTTAGTATCAGCCGTAACCATCAAATGCATTTGAAAATCAAAAGTTTTAGTTTGACTAGCAGTAAATTGTTGAATATAGTATTCTAAACTCTGAACATCTTGACGAATTCTCTCTTGGATGGTAACATCTTTTTCTTGTTGATATTTCACCTTTAAATCTGCAATTTCTTTATTTAACATTTTGGATAAAACAGAAAATGGAAGTGGCATATGCTTAATAATTAATTTAACACCAGACATATTTGTCAAATTAGCCAAATAGCCGCAAGGAATATATCTAGGATATGACACAACTGTTAAAATAGTTGCATATTTATCACTAATACTAAAATCAGCAGAACGGAACTCAATTCCTTTTGGTGCTATTTCACTTTTAAACATCATAAACTTACCACCGTCCCAAAATCAGTTTTCATTCCTCCATTCAGAAAATTATCCAAAATAGTTCTCAAATCATCATTAGAAGTTTGAGCACTATCTAATCCACAATTAGCAAGACCAGTAATTATTGTTCGAAGGCGTTTTTGAATCATCTCTAAATTTTTTTCTTTAAATAAAATATAATACTCAGTATCCGTAACATTATTATCCATAAAACTATTCGCTTTCAATATATCTTGATTAATCATTTTACGAATTATTGGACTAGGCGTTTGCGTATACAACAGTTGCAACCTAGCTAAATAACCAGAAATATCAACTGGTCTATCAGCACTAATCAACCAAAAATCGAAATCAACTGTATTATAAAAATTTTTTAATCCAATAATAACATTATCTTGAACTCCCTGCTCCAAAATAAATATATTACGCGGACGTATCTTAACACCAGTAACTCTCATTTTATTATCTAAAATAATCATACCGTTTTCAATAGCTTTAACTGGTATCCAATCCTCAGTATACTTACTTTTTGAACTTTGATTTTGCTTTATCATCTTTGAATTGTTCATAAAAACACCATCCCTTCCACACATACCTTCTTCTTTCTGTATAAAATCGATAAATACTTCCCAAAGCACATAACACGTTATGATAATTTGGAATTGGAAAAACCAACAACCCACAAATACAACCAGGTAATAAAGCAATACAAACAGCAAGTAAACTAGTAGATGGAACAAATGATAATAATAATAAAGATACACCAACTCCACTACAAAACAATATCAAGTCAAAGGGCCTAAAAATATTAAATATTAAAGTCCCTTTCTTTGCATTAGCAGGTACTAAATAACTATTCACTATATATCACACTCCTTATTAAAAAGATTAAGGTCTTGGTGGAGGCCCACCTGGCCCACCTGGAGGCGGACCACCACCTGGCGGCGGTCCAAAGATTGGTCCAGAATCATTCTTTGCAGCTTCAATTTGCCTATCTAACTCAGCAACTTGATCGTTTACTTGATCAAGTTGAGACTGATACTCAGCAAGCAAAGAAGAATTAGCTGACATTTGAGCACTAGCATAATTTCCAGCTTCATCTACCCCCGCCCAAGTACCCATTTGTTGATTAGCATACAAATCACTATTATTTGAAAATTCCGAATTAATTTCACTCTTATATGAATCTAACTCAGCATTTGTAGCATTTTCATAATATGAAGTAACAAAAGCATTAGTAGCATTGGAAAGTGCATCTTGATATCCTAATAACTCATTATTCAACTGACTAATCGCAGCAATATCACCAGGATCTGCATTATTTAACATTTCTTTTGTAGCTGCAATTTTTGATTCAAGATTCAATATACTATTTGCTCCAGAATTATTTGCATCCAAGCCATCAAGTTTACCTGAATGTAACCTTTTCAATGCCAAATCCTTAATTTTTGATTTAGCATTTGAAACATTTTGATATGACTTATTGCTTCGATTAAGTCTATCTATATTTTGTTTATACTGTGCATTACTTTCCCTTTGAAGCTGAGCTTTTTGACGCTCCAATCTTGCAACTGGTGTCTGTCCAGCAGTAAAAGTATTTCCAAGTTTGGATAACATTCTTCGAGAAAAAGTAGCACCATTATTATATGCAGTATTAGCTTCTTTCATTTTACCCCATTGAGCCTTAGCCGCTCCAGATATAGCATGTTGACCACTTCTACCAGCCATTGCCCCACGGCCAAGGCCAGTAAGAGCACCACCTAACATTCCAGTTAATTTTCCGTTCTCACGACCAAGTCCAGCCGTAACCATTCCAACACCAGCACCAGTAACTGCACCAGTCAAAGCACCAAGTCCGATAAAGTCCTTCATTTTCAAACCGCCACCCAAACCAAGTTTGCTAGCACCGGCTGGAAATAAATCTTTCAACAATTCTGGAGCTTTCTTTGCGAAAGCTAATAAAGCCAATACCATAATAACTCTAATAAACAATTTTGTTTTCGAAGATAAATTTATAGCATTAATACTACTCCAAAAAATATTTGAACTTTCACTTCCAATAATAAGAGCAATTAGATAAACAATAAAATTTATAATGATAATTCTAAGAAAAACATCAATATAAGTTGAAAAATATAGTTTAGACCACTTCGAAAACACAGTATCTTGCTTCGGTGATAAATATGAAACAATAGCCATAGGCGAAATAATTTCTAAAAATGCCAGTTGCACCATACGAATACCAACTTTTATACAATACATACCTAAAATATAAATAATAAAAATTCCAACAGCTACGCTCAAAAGAAAATTAAAATCCATCAAAAATATTTTCTTACCACTATCGGTTTCCACTGATATATTTAAACAAGCTTCACCTCCTGAATAATCACCATATTTAATAATTTCATCATCTATTGCAGATAGTTGAGTTGTACATTTATCAAATTCTTGTTGTTTTGAATTTGAAAAAGTAAGTTGCTTTAATGCATACGCAGCACTCGCCCCAATTCCTCCAATAGCAGTGCCAACAACAGTTCCCAGAGGACTAAAAGCACTTCCAACAGCAGCACCTCCAGCCATACCGAAAGTAGCACTAGAAAAAAAACCACCAAATGTCAAACCATTATTAATTTTTACATCATCAAGAGCGGTAGCAGGAGTGTAAAAAGAAAGGAAAACCTGTGAACTAAGAACACCACCAAATTTATCTGTATCAACCTCATAAGGTAACAAAAGTTTCGATGCGATGTGACTATCAACAACTGTTTTCTGAATCGAATACAACATTTCAAAAAAATAATTTGAAGTTCCTAACATAACAATTACTAAAAGAGTTTTTTTTATAACACTAACTGCACCCTTACTTTTATCAGTAATTAAATCTGGATCTACTAACATTTTGATAAATGAAAGAACTACAAAAAACAACATAATTACACCCAAAATTAAACCAATACGCTTAGATAACTGATTTAATATAGTATTATCCAAAATTCTTCCATGACACAATAATTCGAATACATCATATAAATAAGCCACCAACTTATAAATAAGGGAACAAATTGCATAAAAAACCGTTCTTAATGCTCGAAGCGCCGCTTCTGGAATCTGCTCAACTATTTCTTTTGGCCATTCCCATATTTTCCAACTAAGTAAAAATAACATATTACACCTCCACTATAAAATACCACAAAAAGTAGGATCAATATTCCCCCATATACTATTTGCTATCCTTAAAATAACACCCAAAAATGACGGAATCAAAAAAATAATGACTGCAATAATCAATCTCTTCATAAATTTAGATTGTGTTTTCTTCATAGAATCTTCACTAGAAGAAAATACCGCCTGTGCAAAATCCATCGACCCCAAAACTATTAATATAATAGGTACTGCAATTCTAACAGCAACAACTAGCGTATGTAACAAACTAGCCAATGAACCATCTTGACTGCGATCGCCGATCAATGACTTACAATTCAAAAATTCAATTTTTTCATCAGAAATCAAATCTTTGTTATCCTTGTTTTTCAAGTCAAAAGTTATTCCGGAATTTTGACCAATGCTATCACTTATTTGCCTTGCACCACCTGATAAAATAAAACCTATATCTTTACAATTTTTTTCTGAAGTTACCACCCAAGAACCTCCACTTTCCTCAGAAGTTTTCAAAAGAGCAGTACCACAAAAAGTAAGTGAAGGACAGGAACCATTTTTAACCTTTGATATATAATCATCCTTAAATTCATTAAACTTATCTATTTTACTTTTTGATCCTGCAAAATAAAAGGAAAAATGATTAGTTCCATATACTGTGGCACCAGCACCATCTGAATCCAAAACAAAATTAGAATCAGAAGAAGAAATTTTTAAAGTACCACTTCCATCACTTAAAATATTTACTGCAAATTTTGCATCAACATATTGACTATAGTCTTGCTTATCTACATCTTGCTCAAAATTATATGCAATTAGTCGTACCTTACATGTAGTAGTATTTGGCTTTCCACTCACTTGCTTTAGTTGTTTACAAACCTGTTCATCACTCTTCCAATTTTTACAATAAGTCTTTCTCACATAATCATAAGCAACCTGATTACTCCCCGTTTTAAAATTTTGTAACAACGTCTTTAAATCTTCTATTCTTTTAAAATCAGCATCATAAGAAAACTTTTTAATATCACTAGCACTTGAGCATCCAACTCCAATAGTAGGACCAGCAGGAAATTCATTTCCATCCTTACACTGTACCTTACACCCTAAAGAATCAGTAGCTGAACACAAACTATTAAATAATTTTTCATCGTAATTAAACCAATAACGAGTAGCATAACAATTACGCATCATCCCAAATGAAAGCACCATAAAAAATAATAAATATCTAATTTTAAACTTACCAAACATATATCCTCTCCACCATTCACAAATCTCACACAAATCAATGTAAACTCATATACCCCAATTATAACATATAAATAATAAAATCCAAACAAAAAAATTACAGATAAAAGAATAAAAATATAGTTTCAAATTAAATTATTCCCTAACTCCTTATTCTAAAAGACTTTTTCTAAAAAGATACCAAAAATCTATTTTTATAAAAATCACTAATTCTCATTCAGAAATTTAAAATACTTAAAATTTTAAAACTAATATTTAAACACTTTCTATAATGTTAAACAAAATGAAAAAAGATAAATTAAATAGTTCTCTCAAATTCAAAGAACCATTAAATTATCCTTTTTTTTCAATTGCATTTAACTGATTCAAATCAGATGTTAAAATAACATTTGTTCCCTGATAATCAATAATATCTTTATTAACATAAATCTTATAATAATCATTTTCTACAAAAACATCATCAGTAGCTTCTAATGTCCTATAAACATCATTCTTCTTATCATAATAAGAAATAACTCCCCCATATTGTGTAGTAATATAAGAATAAGAAGATAAACTAATTTTTTCCTTATTAATAACCAATGTAACAGGTTCAATAAAAAAATATAAATCTTTGCCATCGTATAAAAAATAATGATTTAATTTCCCAGTATATTTATCAGTAGTAATTTGATAAATTCCATCATGATAATGAATATAGGAATATCCCTTACTCAAATATTCTGAGCAACTAAGCGTAGGCATAACAACACTCATATCTTTAGGAAACAAAACAACATCCCCTTTTTGATAATAAATAGGCGTAGAATCCAAATTTACTTCAATATCTTTGGGCTTAAAATCAACAATTCCATCATTTCTATTTTTACTAACAATAGCATGATACTCATACTTCCTATCGTTAAAATATTGATAGACTACTTCTTCAGAATCAACATGATAATTACTACCAACCATAATCTTATAGTAAATAAGAAAAGAAATAAATACAACAATAATTAAAGAAATAGGAATAATCAATTTATAATTATCATGAATCCATATAGAAAATTTTTTCATTTTTTCCTCCTAATACAAAAATTTATATTTAATGCCTGGATTAATTGTATATGTATTAAAACCTAAAGATACCAATCTCAACTCCAAAACATTCGTACCATCAGCCGAAAGATTTAAAGAAGATAAATCCAAATAACAATTCTCTCCCTTAATCACTGAAACACTACCACTAGCAGAAATACTACTAGTAACATTGGTATATTGATCATTTAAATATAAATTAACACTTCCCCCTGTAACAACATAATTTTTATCAAAAGAAATTTTATAATACAATTTATTTCCAATAATTCTTACAACATTCAAATAAATTTGTGGTAATTCAGTATGTAATCCCACTTCATCAAATGTATACTCTTTTAAATTTTTCTTATCATCATAATAAGTATATTTAAATTTTAAATTATAATAAACATTTGGTTCTAAATCACGAATAACTAAATTTGTATCCGTTTTTGACAAATATACTAAATTAGTTACAGAATTAGTAGTATTTTCCACCTCAACATAAACACTTTTATATTCATTATTAGGATCATACACAACATAATCAACAGAAATATCATTAATTCCTGGACTGATTCTAATAACTGAAGTATTACGAGTAGCATTAATAACTTCCTGAACAGTATCATCAGAAATTCCATTTCCACCATTAGAATAATTATTATTAAAACTAGAATCATTACTCGCCGTTGTACCATTATTATTAACACCATTACTTATTCCCGTATTAGTACTTCCATTCAAAGAACCATTAGCACCATTACTTCCAGTACCACCTGTCCCAATTCCCGACGTACCACTTCCATCAGAATTACCATTTCCAGATCCATTTCCTCCGCTTCCAGAACCGCTTCCACTTCCAGAACCACCATTTCCATCACTAGAATCATCTTTTTTCCCATCAGAATTCAAATTATAAGTATCTTTATCATATTGGTTTGTACTACCGATAATCTTTTTCAAATCAATATCTTCAGTTCCGTAATTTAATTTTTCATTAGCAATATCAAAAGTATATGAAGAGGTCCTAATAACACTTGGTTGAATGGTTTTATAACTAGTTTTATCATTTAACAAGGTCGCATTTCCTGATTTATCCAAATGAACAAGCAAATAATTACTAGTTACAAAAGAAGAATCACTAGATTCTATTGTTCTATCTAAAATTAAATAAATTCTATCGGCTAACTTATAAAATTTAGAATTAACTGAACTTTTAATTTTATTTTCTCCTTTTATAACATCTACCTTTCCATTCTTCTTGACCTCATAAAATTTCCCATAAAGAGCAATATTTCCAGAATTAGAATCGTACAAAACAGCATGACTACCTAAGTCATAATTTTTATCTTTATAAGTTAAGTAATACTCCCCTCCCCATCTAATTCTAAGCGTACCACTCTCATTAGTTGTAATCATATTCTTATCTTTATCAAACAAAATCGTACCACTATCAACTTGATAAACACTTTTCCCAACATCAATCGCTTTTTTTAGAAACAAAGAAAATACAATAACAATCACCACACACAATACCAATACTATCATTATTGTTCTCTTTGTTTTATTATCATATTTTCTCATGATTTCCTCCTTATAACGTATATAATACTATCATTAATCATAAATTCAAAATTGTTGTAAATGTATCATTACCAGTTTCTAAATCCTTCAATAAAGTTTTCTTACCATTTAACATATAATAATATTTTGTTGAAATAATATAAGTATTCCCACTTTTAAACAAAAATCCAGTATTTTCAGAATGAGAAGAATCAGAAGTATCAATAGTTAACCTTGGTGTTTTATCCGTATTAATAGTAAAAATACTATCTTGATAAGACCCCATAGTTTTACTAGATCCACCCTTTAAAGAAATGGTATAATCAACCTCTACAATTCTATCGCTCAAATTAGAAGAACCATTATAAGTCAACACCACCGTTTTTCCACCAGTCTGTGAAGCCGTAATTGTACCAAGAGTAATTCCCTCCGCAATCGGTGTATAAATAAAATCAGTAAATGGCGTAGAACTTATTTTTTGTTCCTCAGTATAACCCACATTATTTCGATAAACTTCATAAGTTAATTCCACATAATATAACGTATTTGACTTTAATCCAGTAAATTCCACCTTTTGATTAACACTATCAGCCGACAAACTAATTGAACATTTCTCTGCTTCACGAATATCAGGAGAATTATCTTTATTCAAATAATACAAACACTTATTGCTATTAGAAGAAGTCACAATATTTCCTTTTTCATCTTTCAGATTAATATAATACTTACCATACTTAATTACCTTATGAGTATCCACTACAGCAGGAGAAAAAGAAACATAATAACCATTCTTATCTGTATATCCAGCAGATAATGTATTTCCTAAAGTAGCATTAACCTCCGATAAAACAGGAATATTAATCACTTGTCGTACACCATTTGTATTAATATCGCCATTTACAAGTGAGTCATTTTCATATAAAGTAACTTTTTCACTTTCTTGATAATTTCCATTCGTAAAAGGTACTGCATATACAATCAATTTATAGTAACCATCTCCAAATAAAAATGAATTTCCAGAAAAAGAATATTTAATATTTTGATTATTAATACTACTAACATTATTCTTATCAACAGAAATATAACAACCACTAACATAGCCACTACCAACATTTCCCGATTTACTAACATCACAACCATTAGCAATACTACCATCAAAATTAACAGCACGATATCCATCTTGACCATCTGGTTCATACAATTCTAATCGCAACTTATAATTATCAGTATTTTTTAATCCAAGTCGCCAAGTGAGTTCTTTCAAAGAGCTCTCACCTTGATATTTCGTAGGAATAACTGAAAATTGAATTCCACTTAAAATTTCACTAGCACCTAATGTAGATATTTGATAATCCTTAGTCATATAAGAAGCATTACTACTAGAACTATCATACAACCTTGTATATTCCCCACTGATATAAGCATAAACTCTAAAATAATATTTTGTATTTGGAGATAAATCAGTAATCGTAATATCCTCAATACTAGCTCGATAACCATCAGCATCATTACCAGATATTGTAATATTACCTACTTTTGTATCAAGTTTTTGAGAAAAATCTTCATCTTGAAATACCTCAACATAAACTTTATTATGGGCAACTCCATCCTTAACAAATTGTTTATTACCATAAATTCCACTAGGTTTAATTTGAATAGTAACACTATTAATTGTATTAGTCCCATTCGTAACCCGAATAGTTGGAACAATAGTATTAAAGCGATAACTATTATCTGTTGTTTTTAAATTAGCTTCCTGTAAATTCCTAAGTTGAATATTAGCATATTCTTTTTGCGAATCCACAAAAGTCAAACCATTGTTAGTATAGTCAATTTTAAATTTAATTCCAATATTGTCAGCCAAGTCTTTAGTACCATAATAAGTAGCCCCAACAAAAGGATCATAACTATCAGTATTCATCATTTGATTATACAAATACAATTCTTGATCATTTTCATTATATTTTTCTCTAAGCAAATACAATCCCATATTATCTGTACTCAAACTAGAATAAGAAGTTTTATCAGAACCGCCATTATAAATATTCAAATACTTTTTACCAACAGCATTTTCCAATACCAAACCATCCTTAAAAGATTGATTTATTCCAACTAAACCACTATCATAATAAGCATAAACATAAATTTGCATATCATGTCCAATAAATTTACTAATATTAGCATAATCAATTCCAATGTACAAATAATCATCCGTAATCTCACTGCCGTCTTCCGAAAAAGAACCAGTCGGAATAGATAAAGTATTTAGCTTCGATGCCAAAAAATATCGAACATAATCACTAATTGCCTTATCTTTAGATTGAATAACAACTTTATAAGCATAAGCTTTATCTACAATATCACAATGTGCTAATTTCAATTTAAGAATATTATCCTTATCATCTACAATAGAATAAGCAACCTCTCCATCATAGTTATTTACTCCATCAAAATGATAATTATCAACAGAAACATAATCAATTTTACCAGCCGTATTCTTTCGACCATAAAATATAGTATATTCACTCTTTTCTGAAAAAGGAACAACAACATCATGAAATTGATTATCAGAAACAATCGCATTCTTTACTTGAAGATAATCACTACTATCTTTTAATTTATAATACAAATGATTATCATACAAAGCCCCATCAATATCATTCACAGCCAACGAATAAGTAACACTCTTGCTATCACTACGACTAATATATTGTCTATAAATAGGAGCCTGCTTTTCAATAGAAACATTTTTGTATAAAGCATCATTTTTATAATTAGGATTCAAACCATCTTCAGTAATAAAATCAATATCAAAACCAAATTTATAATTATATCCTCTAGTAAAATTTGAACCATTATCTAAATCACTAGAATCTAAATAAACAATCACTTGCTTAGGTTGATACTTATTTCCCATCTCAACAGGTATTTTCTTTACTTCCTTTTTGGTCGTAGAATTATAAATTGTAAAATTCACTATAGCCTTTTCATAACTAAAAGCTGAATCAACAAAAATATCACTCAAACTATTTTCAAGAATAACCCCTACAACAGTATCATCATTTAACTGATCCAACTCCCCTACTGACTTAGATAATTGGCGATACTCCTCTTCACTTAAATTCTCTTTTTTAATAGGAGTTACTGTCATATAATTACCACTAGGATTAGTGTTAATTCTAGTATCCAAATAATAAGAAGGTGTCAAATTAAAGGTATAAACATTATCCTCTACCTGTATTTTATTATTACCCGTTGAATCATAAACATCATCAACCGAAACAGTATATGAACTATTTAAAGTATTTGTAGCATTATTTGTCAATAATATCATTTTATCTAAACTATCAATCTGACCAAGTCCTCTACTTGAAACATCAGAAAATAAATTATTAGTAATCGTAATATTACTAAAGAAATCATTTATTGCGTTCTTATCAGTAATGCGATACGTACCAATCAACTTTTCCTTCACATTATATCTACCACTATACAAATTAAGAGTAATCGTAGAAATTTCATCCATAATTGTAGAATTCTGCGGAGCAACTAATTTAGCATCAAATGTTACCACATGAGAAGAATTATCACTACCATCCTTATTTTTACCACTAATATTATCTCCAATAACTTCAAACTGCAACTTATCACTCTTATCGGTAGAAACATAAAATGTATCCCCAATTTGAACATTAGTATGAATCACATTATCATCATCATAATAATTACCAAACAACTTCACCGCATAAGTAGTATTAGATGATAAATCAGACAAGGTAATTTCCGAAGACAAATCATCTGGATCAAACTGAATTGTCATGTCATTATCCGTAGACTCAGTTTCTTTTAACTTATAATAACGTAAGGTAAAATTATTTCTCTCATTCAAACAACTTCTTCCTGACATAGCAACCGTACAGTTAGCATCAATCAATCGCAGAGTACCCACTACCTTATTCATCGTAGCACTCTTTAATTCAAATGTTACGTTTGGCTTACTCTTAATCAAGAAATTACCACTATAATCCGTAGAAACTTCACGAATCATCTCATTATCATCATATTGAGCAAAAATTTTACAACGATAATTAACCCCCGTTTTCAACTCATCAATTTCATTCAAGTTTAATACTAACGGATCACTATCATTTTTTGTAACAGAATAAACTACTTTTGGTTCAAAATTATCAACAGTAATATCATCTGCCAAATAAACATTATAAATATAAGAAACAATACTCTTATCCGGATCGTTTATCTTATTTAACTCAATATTAAACTTCACTTCATCAGCATTTGGTGTCACTTTAATATCAGAAATAGTAGGCTTTTTCTTTAAAGTAGAATCAATCCGATTAATAGAGTATAAATCCTTGTAGGCAACATTATTAATCCAAACAGTACCAACATTAACAGAATAAACAGAATTAGATTTCAAACCATCAAATAAAACCTCTTTATTAATATCACTCTTAGAAACAATGTAAGAATCAGAACCATCTACTTTATTTTTACCATTACTATCATAAATAAAAAGTTCAACTTTAGATACATCTGCATCATCATCAAATAAAACCTGATAAGATAAACTATTTTCCGTTGCATAAACTTTTTCCAACGTAATTCCTAAATCTTTAGTCCGAAATGTCTTTTGAAAATATTGTTTTTCATTTTCAATACCAACCTCAACAATAGACAAAACGTACTCCGTATTAGGAATCAAAGAAGAATAATTTAACTTAAATGTCCCATTGGTCAAAGAAATTGTCTTTGCCTCTTCTTTTTGCCCAGTTGCAACATTAGTAAAATAAGCAATCACATTTCCTCTAGCCAAAGAAGCATTATTAAGTTGCATAGACAAATCAACTGTAGTAGAAGTTACACTTGCTTCAATCATTTCAATTTTAGGACTAGCAACGGTATTAGAACCAGAACCATTTGTTCCTCCACCATTACCTCCAGTGCCATTTCCATCAGTACCAGTACCATCACTAGTACCATTATTATCAGTACCAGTGCCATTTCCATCACCAATACCGATACCATCACCATCTATATCATTATCCCCTGTTCCACCAGAAGAACCATTCCCATCACCACCTGAGCCATTTCCTTTTTTATCATCCACATCTAAATCAATATTCTCATCCCCACTAATAGTGATTTGTGATAACAACATCTTTGTATCATTATCATAAGAAATTTTCCCACTTCCCAAATCAATAACAATATTCTCACCTACATAAATATACGCTCCCTCTGCTGTAACCTGATAACTAACATCTTTATTATCAATTTTTACAATACCATTTTCAACAAATAAAATTTCAAAATAATCCCCCGTAACCCGTTCCGCAGAAGTTGGAACCTTAAGCTGTAAATTAGTTCCCGCAACGATATACTTCTTATCATTAATTCGACCAACAAAAGAATTAATAGCAATCTTCTTCCCATTACTAGAAACAACATACTTCCCATTATCATAAGAAATAGAGGTATCAGTATTAATATTATAATAAGGCACCATCGGAGAATTTAAATCCCCCAAATTAACTAAAGCCCCTCTTTGCAAAAAAGCAATATTTCCATTATCGTAATGAACAAAACTAGCCGGATCCACAACAATTTTTTTAGACTTAGTATCTTGAAAAGTAATATTATCATCAACATTTTCCTTATACTTTGTATTAGCAGAAAAATAATACTTTTGCTTTGTCTTTGTACTAGTTTCCAAAATATATCCACTAGAACCAAAAGAAGAAGAAGTATCTTGATAAAGTGAAAATGCACCAACAACAAGAACCACCAAAGTAACTAAACTAATCAAAATAATAAAAGCAAATTTATTTTTTATAAAATTCATCCCTGCTTCACCCACTATCCTTATTTTATTTAAAATAATTATATCATTCCCCAATTCTAATGTCAATTTTACTGAGAAATTTTCAAAAGAAATTATAATCCCCAAACCCTTATCATAAATTCTCTCTCAAAAGACAAATAACATAACAATTTTCTAATAAAAAAATACTTATTCAAAATTTATTTCATATCAAATAAATTTATCCTAAGTACGCAATTCAACATAATTTCCAGAATCCAAATAAATAATTCCCAAACGATTATCCAATTTATCCCTAATTTCATTATATTTATTCAATTTATCAATTTTTGTCAAAGTAATATATACCAAATTACCATCATTCATATAAAGTAAAAATCTCTCATCATCAACCGATACAGGAGAATACTCAACTTCAGATATTTGCCTTAAAATATCTCGATCAACTCCCCCAAACTTAGAACTCATCCTACGATAAAGTTTTGAATCAGAAACCTCATTAATTAAAGTTGGAACATCTGATAAATTATAAGTATTATCTAATTGTTCTCCATTAGAAAGAATAATTTTATCCTGCTGAATAAACACCACAGAATATTCGATCACACTAAGTTCAATCACATTTCCAAATTTTTTAGAAATCTTAACATCTTTAACATAAGAATTTTTCAAAATTTTATCTCGAATACTTTTACTACTAGTCAAAAGAAAAGAAGGATACTCATCCAAAGTAGAAATTTTCATAATCTCTCCATCAGATAAAATATAATTTCCTTTAATATAAACATTCTTAATTGGCATAGTCAATCCATAATAAACAAGGCCAACTATCCCTAAAAAAAGAAACAATAATATCAATATATTCTTTACTTTAAATACCCTTCTTTTCTTTCCTTTAGCCACATGCATCACCTAATCCACAATAATCTGCTCCAAAACCAATAAAACCCCAAATTCTTCTTGAACCTTATTTTGAATCATATGAATTAACCTAACAATATCTCCCCCCTTGGCATTTCCTTTATTCACAATAAAATTCGCATGTTTCTCCGAAACCATCGCTCCATTTAAAACATATCCCTTCAAACCAACTTTTTCAATCAATTCTCCCGCAAACATCGAAGGAGGATTTCGAAACACTGAACCAGCCGAAGGCATATCTAGTGGCTGTGTTTCTATTCGCTTAACTCGTCTCTTGCTAACCTTCTCTAAGATTTCTGCTTGATTTCCATACGTCAACTTCAATGTAGCCTCAACAACATAATAGCCTTTATTTTCTTTCAAAAAAGAACTACGGTAAGAAAAGGATAGATCATCATGATGCATAAGAACAAACTCATAATTAGGATTAAGTACTAAAACACTCTCCACAACCGAAGATATCTCACTCTTATAAGCGCCTGCATTCATCGCAATACTAGCCCCAACAAAACCAGGAATACCCGTTGCAAATTCAAGTCCAACAAGACCACGACTTGCCGTATCGATTGCTAACTTTTGCAAAGAATAACCTGCTCCAACCGTAATATTTTCATCACAAATAGAGCAAGAATTCAACTTCGTTAGAAGAATTACAACCCCATCATAATAAGTCGTATTAAAAATAACATTACTCCCATTTCCTAAAACAATATATTTACACTTTTCTTTATCTAATGCCCGAATTAAACTGGCAAATTCCTCCTTATCATGAGGAAAAACAACATACTTAGCCAAAGCATCAACTCGATAAGTATTATATTTTCGTAAACTAACTTCCTCCAAATACTCATAATGATTTTTCTCAATAAAATTTTTTATCATCTAATATCAATTCCTTCAATATGTCATAAATTCTAGTCGAAGAATCTTTAATTCCCAAACTACTAACATTTTTCTTTATCTCATTGTATCTCTTTTCATCTGCTAAAATGTCATCTATCATATGAATAAAAGATATCTTATTTAAATCCTTCTCCTCAATCATCAAAGCAGCATCCTTTTTCACTAAATCAAGAGCATTCTTATATTGATGATTATTCGTAACATAAGGACTCGGAATAAAAATTGTAGGTATTCCAAGCGCCGTAATCTCACTCATCGTACTAGCTCCAGCCCTTGATACCATCAAATCCGTAACCTTCATCACCGACGGAAGTTCTTTAATAAAAGGAACAACCTTAACATTAGAAGGAAAACGATTAGATTTAACCGAATCATAATAATGTTCTCCCGTTACAAATAAAACCTCATAATTTTTATTCCGAAATCCATAAAGAAAATCAACCATTTTTTCATTAACAGTCTTACTTCCTAAACTTCCCATGACAATCAAAACCAACTTTTTATCCGAACTAAGTCCATAATCTTCCTTATTCGCTCTTTTCGTTAAAATAGCTTTCTCACTACAAGGGTTTCCTGTTAATACCACCTTGTCATGAGGAAACTCATGCAAAGTAGAATCAAAACTAACCCCCACTCTATCCACATACTTCGCTAAATAACGATTAGATAAACCAACAACTGAGTTTTGCTCATGAATAAAAGTCTTACATCCCAGTTTATGTGCCGCCCAAATCACTGGAGCCGTTACATATCCCCCAGCTCCAATAACAACATCAGGCTTAAAATCATCAATAATTTTTAAACATCTTTTCCTTGCTTTCAAAAAAAGATATAGCGTCTTAAAATTATTAAGCGTCAACTTTCGAATAAAACCAGTAACTTCAATTGCCTCATAATGTATTCCTAAAGAAGGAACTAAATCCTTCTCCATTCTATTATGAGTACCAATATAAATAAACTCACTATTTGGTTCCTCTTTTTTTATTTTATTAATAATTGCTAAAGCCGGATAAATATGACCACCCGTACCACCAGCACTAATTACTACCTTCAAGTTAATACACCTCCAATATATCATCTATTATACCAAAAAGACCAAAAAAAAGTAAATATCTCACTATAATTATACAAGAATTAAAAAGAACATATGTCAAATATTTCTCCTAATCAAAAGAAGAAAAATTCCTTACTCTACATAAATAAAAATACAAAAGATTAGACTTTAAAAGTATTTTATTTCATCAAAAAAGTAAGAATATCATCTAACCCTAACTTAGATACCATCACCAAAATCGCTGCCATACTAAGAAAAGGCCCAAACGGAATAATATTTTCCTTATCCGAAAACAAAATCAATAAAGCAACCGGAAAAGCAATAAAAGTCGCCAAAAAAATAGTAACAATCGCCATTGGAAGTCCTAACACCATTCCAAATAAAAACATCAGTTTAATATCGCCTCCCCCAAGAGACTCCTTATGAAAAGCCCTATCCCCAAGCCATTTAATTGCATACATAGATAAAAATGCACCAACTCCAGAATAAATATGATAAGCAAGCACATCAATCCCCTCTCCAAAAAGATACATAAGAGCAAGAACCAAAGTAGAAAAAATAAGTACCTCATCCAAAATAATCATATATTCAATATCACTAACAATAACCGTAATCAGTGCAGATACAAACACTAAAGCAATTCCTAATTCAAAACTAAACTTAAACGAATGATAAATTGCTGCATAAAGAAGTCCCGTCACAATCTCAACCACCAAATAACTAATAGGAATCTTACTATGGCAATTCCTACATCTCCCTCTTAAAAATAAATAAGACAAGATAGGAATATTCTCATACCATTTTAAATAATGATTGCATTTTGGACAATGAGACCCTGGAAAAATAATAGACTCATCATTAGATAGCCTAGTCGCTACCACATGGAAAAACGACCCCATCACTGCTCCTAGAATAAAAAACATAACTTCATACATCATATCCATATTACCACCACCCTCTAAACAATTTGCTCATACATACTAAACATTGGAACAATTACTGCTAAAAGAACAATTCCAACAATAACCGCAAGAAAAATAATCATCACCGGTTCAATTAAACTCTTTAATTGAGCAATTAAGTTTTTTTGTTCCGTATTATAATACTCAGCTACCTTCGCCATCATTGCGCCAAGACGTCCCGTTCTCTCACCAGTAAGAAGCATCTCATAAGCAATTGGAGGGAAAGCCCAATTATCCTTAAAAGCCGGACTTACTCCATTACCATTACTAAGATTAATTACCGCATCTCGAATCAAATTCTTATAAATCTCATTCGAAGTAACTTTCCCCAAAATCTCCATACTATCCGTAATAAAAACATCATAATTAATTAAAGAAGCAAACGTTTTCGTAAACATAATTACCTCTTTATAAATAATCACATTCTTAACAACGGGAATATGCATAAGAGTTCGCTGCACAAAATACCGAAAAGTAGTAACATTCTTATACAAAATACTAAGAATAGTAAATATCGCAATAATCACCAAAATAACATATAACAAATTCGCCGCTAAAAAATCACTCATCTTAACAATCATCACTGTAATAGGTGGAAGTTCACTTCCAATTTGTGCATACATATCCGTAAACTCTGGTACAACAAACAAAATAATATAAACCAAAACAACAATAGCAATAATAAAAATAACAACGGGATAAGTCATCGCACTAATAATTTGTTTCCTATTCTCATCAATCGTCTTATAATAATCTGCCATATCATCCAAAACACCCGTTAAATTACCAGTCAATTCCGACGTTTTAATCATATTAATCAACAACTTGGGAAAAACAGGGCCTTGCTTATTCAAAGCCTCACTAAACGTCTCACCTGTAGTGAGTTCAAAAACAAGACGTTGATACAAATTACGTATCTTCCTATCTCTCGCTTGTTTGGCCAAAATATTAATCGCATCAATAAGAGGAATTCCCGCTTTAATATAAGTTGATAATTGAGTCAAAAAGAAATTCAAATCCTTATCTTTCATAGGTCTTGTCACAAGTTGAACAAGTCCCAATTTATTAAAAAGTTCATCTTCCTCAATACTAAGAACATCATAACCTTGATTCATCAAAAAAGAATGAACATCCAATTTTGACAAAGCATCCAATTTACCATCCGTAATATTTCCACTTTTATCCCGAACTTTATAGCGATACCGAATATTTTTTGTATTTTTAATCGCATCTTGAGGCGTAAGTTCCATAACTTTTAATTGTAAATTTTTTTCTCGTTTTTTAGTACTTTTCTTATCATTACCATCCCTAGAGCCACCAATCGGTTGATTTAGAGCCTCTATAATTTTCTTTAACCCCATAGCACCCTCCTATTCTATTTCTAAAAATATTTTAACACATTTTTTTAACTTTTCCTAGTTTTTTACATACATTATAATAAAGAGGTGAAACAAAGATGTATAATGGACCTTTCTTTATCAGAGGATTCATGCCCGGAATGATGCCACCTATCCCCCAAGCAGCACCAACAATAGCAGCAGGATCAAGAGCATTAGCCGGTGCAGGTGCAGGTGCTAGAGGAGCAGGATTACTAGGCCGATTAGGAAGTGGCTTTGCTTCCTTAAGGTCAATAAATTGGAGTGGCTTAATCAACGGAACCTCCAAAACCCTAGGAGTAATCAACCAAACCATTCCCTTAGTAAAACAAGTAGGCCCCGTGATGAATAATATGAAATCCATGCTCCGTGTCGCATCCGCCTTCAAAGATGAAACCGATAATTCTAGACGAAGAAGAAATACATATCAAAAAAATACTTTAAAAAACAATACTTCCAAGAATTACACCCCAATCCCAAACCAAAATCTAACACAAAATAATAATCCCTCAGTTGATAATTTTAAAAATCCCACTGAAGATTATTCACCTACCTTCTTTATCCATTCGTAAAAATCTAAAAAGAGCAACTGCTCCTTTTTTAATATAAAAAAAAAGACACCCTTAATAAAAGAATGCCAAATAAATTAAAAATACTAAATAAATTAACATTAAAATACAACCATTTGCCTTATCACTAGTTCTACTCTTATCAACAACCCCCATAGCCATAGAAGCAAATATCCCACCAACAAGACCACCAATATGAGCAAAATTATCAATACCTGTAAAAGTAAAACCGATAAGCAAATTCAAAAGAATAATTGGAATAATCTGACTCTTAAGCACATTTCCAAGATATACCCGATAATGATACCCAAAATAACAAATCGCTCCAAGAAGTCCAAATATTGCTCCACTAGCCCCAACACTAACAACATAATCACCAGAAAAAGCAACACTAAGTAAGCTCCCACTGATTCCACTAAACAAAAAGATAAATAAGTATTTTAATTTCCCATAAAAACTCTCCACCTGTGGACCAATCACATACAAAGAATACATATTACACAAAAGATGGACAATCCCAGCATGCAAGAAAATAGAAGTAAGAAGCCTAAAATATTCTCCATGTTTCGTATAAACACCAACATTACCACCAAAGCCAATCAAGGTCCGAGCATCAGTAGCACCAGAACCAAAAACATACATCAGAATAAATAAAATCACGCAAATAGCCATAATTGCATAAGTAACAATCGGATTCTTTTTAGAAAAAATCTTCTCTACCCTCTTCGATTTAGCATAACTCTCTTTATTAATATCATCACTAATCTTCACAAACAAATCAATTCCCTTCTCCTCGTGATGCGTCTTCTCCACAATATCAGGAAAAATCTCTAATAACTTCCCATTCTGTATCTCACTAACATTTCGAATCAAAACATTAACCATACCATCCTCATCTACTAGCCTGACATCATCTCCCAAACTAGTATAAATACTAACTACATTCATTTTCCAAGAGAAAGTCTTTTTCTTCAAATTATTTAAAATCTTCTGAAACTTAAAATGATCAAAATTAAGTTGCTCAGCATTATGAATATAATGACTAACAATACGAACTAACTTATAATCACTATCCATATTCTCTAACCAAATCTCATCATTAATCCCATGCAAAATCACTGGATTATAATTTTTCTCCGTAATAAAATAATGAACCAAATTCATCACTAACAAATCATTATTATTTAAAGTAATCTCTTTTTGCATAAACTCCCTTCTTTCTTTCAAAAATTAAAAATACTTATATTATTATACAAAAAAACATATCATAAATAAAGAGGTGATCACAATAATAAAAAAAATAAATAAGAAAAAAATACTGCTTTACATAATCTGTCTACTCCCTTGGTTTTTATCTAGTATTCTCTTTAAATCAGATACTACCTACTATAAATCACTAACTCTTCCCTTTATCGCTCCACCATCATTCGTCTTTCCTATCGCATGGACAATACTATATTTTCTAATTGCTTATTCAATCTATCAAGTAATCACTTACTCTACTAGCAATTACAAAATTTATCTCCTTATCAACTATCTATCCAATCAACTATTTACTTATTTATTCTTTACTCTAAAAAATAACTTCCTATCCTTAACCGATACCATCATTGTCTTTATTTCATCCCTATATCTCTATGTAGAAACAAACACATTAAATCAAAAAGCATCCAAATATATAATTCCCTACATTATCTGGAATTTATATGCCCTAATTCTAATTGGAAGTATATATTTTCTAAACCATTAATCTTGATATTTCTTTAAAATTTCATAAAACTGACGTGGCGCATCTACTTCAAACTCTAAATATTTTTTACTAACTGGGTGAACAAAACCTAGTTTTTTTGCATGTAACATCTGCCCAAATTGAACATCATCCATCTTTCTCTTTCCATAAATAGGATCATTCA
>CAKPBH010000014.1 GCA_934140355.1 uncultured Bacilli bacterium
GTATAACAAAAAGGAACCTATAGTGGTTCCAAATATCATGGATAGATTACCATTTACACAGAATTATTTACACTCCCGTTGATAGTTAATCTAAAATGTTTTTCATTTTTTCAATTGTGTTTTCTTTTTCAAATCTTTGATTGATTTTCTAATATTTTAACAGTCCTTGTTGTTTTTTTTCTATTAATATAGTGTAATCTTCATTATTGAATAATATGATTGGCTTAACTTTCTTCTTATATTCAATTTTATGCTATTACTTTTGATTTCGTATTGAATTATATCTCCGAAAATTTACGTAATGAGGAAAAATTAGGTTTTATAATACTTAGAGAAGATTTTTTAACTTAAAACTGTCAAACTTGAGACGATATAGAAATCGTTAAACATAGATTATAGACCAGGAGAAATTGGTGAAAAGGCAATAGATTCTGCTAATCGCTTTTGAAAATGTTTCAAAAAAATCAACATAAAATTTTATTTATTTTTTTCTAAAATTCTTGACTTTTTTTCTTCTTAAGCGTAGAATGGTAAAAAATCAGTATTAGGAGTGGATGCAATGGGAAGTAAACAGATTCTTTTTAAAAATTATTACTTTGATTGTGATATATGGCCAAATATTGGTTCTTTGGGGCAAGTTTGTGTGTTGATGAAACGGTAGCTGAAAGTTTTTTGCTGCTGTTTTTATTTTATTTAAGGAGGATAATATGGATAATATTGGTTTAGAGGAATTGATTAAGAAAGTAAGTGGATATCAATTAGAGGGAATAGAGGAAATTGAAAGGGCCTATTATTATGCTTCTGCTTTGCATGAAGGACAGTATCGTCAAAGTGGAGAAGCCTATATTTCACATCCTTTAAATGTCGCTTATATTTTAGCTGAGTTACATGCTGATAAAGATACAATATGTGCTGGGTTATTGCATGATACGTTAGAGGATACGAAAGTTAAAAAGGAGGATATTTGTCATGATTTTAATGATGAAGTTGCTAAATTAGTAGATGGTGTAACTAAACTTTCAAAAATGAATTTTTCGTCTAAAAGAGAACAAAATATGGCAAATACGAGAAAAATTATTACCGGAATTACTGAGGATGTTAGAATTATCATTATTAAACTTGCGGATAGGTTACATAATATGCGAACATTACAATATAAAAGTGAATTTAAGCAAAAAGAAAATGCTCTTGAAACAATGGAAATATTTGTTCCTCTTGCTTATTATATTGGTGCCTATCGAATTAAATCAGAATTAGAAGATTTATCACTTCGTTATTTAAAACCTGATATGTATAAGGCTTTAGAAGAGAAAAAAAGGATAATTGAAGATGATAGTAGAACTTGTTTGCAAGAGATGACTTTTCATATTGAGGATCTTCTTACCCAAAGGGAGATTGCGAATGAAATAAAAATAAGGACGAAGAATATTTATGGGATTTATAAGCGATTGAATCAAGGGCATAAATTATCGGATATTCATGATTTGTTTGCTTTAAAAATTATGGTTGATGAAGTAGAGGATTGCTACAGAACTTTGGGAATGATTCACCATGAGTATCATCCTATTAATGATAAATTTAAAGACTATATTTGTAATCCTAAAACTAATATGTATCAGTCACTTCATACAACGGTATTTGGTTTAGATGATAGACTTGTACAAACGCAAATTCGAACTTTTAATATGGATAAAATTGCTTCTTTTGGTTTGACTGCGTACTGGGAGTTGGAAAAAAGAAATGCTAGAAATGTTATGCAAAGTGATTTGAAATCTAAGTATCAATTTTTTCAGTCCTTGGTGGAAATTAATGCTATGTTTGGTGATAATCAAGAATTTGTCCAACAAGTGAAGATGGAATTGTTTTCTGATCGAATTTATGTCTATACAACAAAAGGAGAGATTATTGAATTGCCTAAGGGGGCGACACCGATTGATTTTGCTTATAAGCTTCATCCTAATTTAGGAAATACAATGATTGGTGCTTTGGTTAATGAGGAGTATGTTTCAGTTGATTATCCTTTACAAAATAAAGATAGAGTAAAGATTGTTACAGATGAATTATCCTTTGGTCCTAGAGAGGATTGGATTAAAAAGGCGCAAACGACGTATGCAAGGAGAAAAATTAAGGAATTTAGTCAATAGTTTTACACATTTTACTTTTTAGAGGAAAAAAATTCTTCTTTTTGTTTCTGACTTAAGACAAAATATTATTAACTATGATACAATAAATATGTTAGTAGAATACTTTAAAGTATTTTTACTTTGAATAGTAAAGAGGGGAATAATATTGTACACAATTATAGATTATTTAAATTATTATAAAGATACGACAATTAAGTATGTAAAATTAAATGAACAAGATTTTTTACTTTTTTCTATTTTGTCTTATTTGCCAGTAGATTCTTTTTCTCAACAGAAAAATTTGTCTGATTTTATTAAATATGCGTTTCGCTATCAAAAAAGAGGAAAGGGGAGCGTTACGACCACTAGTGCTTATCAATTATTAAAGTTAATTTCTTCCTCAAAAAGATATCAAGATGTTCGGGTAGAAAAATTTTATCAATTTGAGGATGAAAGTCATCAGTTTGGGGCTGCTACTTTTTCTTTAGGAAAAAATAAGATTATTTCTTTTAATGGTAGTAATCGTTCTTTTGTTTCCTGGATGGAGAATGCTAGAATTTTTTATCAATATCCGACACATACACAGAAAAGTGCTATTGATTATTTGAGGGAAAATATTGATATTAGTGATGATAATGTTTACGTTGTTGGTCATTCTAAAGGGGGAAATTTGGCTATGGTTGGTGCCATGGAATTGGAAAGATCATTATTTAAAAAAGTAAAACAAATTTATAATTTTGATGGGCCTGGTTTGTTGAGGGAACAATATACATTATATTATAAAAAAATTGCTAAAAAGTTAGTTACTGTTATTCCTTCTAATTCGATGGTGGGTGTTCTTCTTTATAATGATCATTTTAAGGTAATTAAAAGTAAAAATCATTTAATAGAGACGCATTATCCTTCTTCTTGGTGTGTATTTGGACAATTTTTTCAGTTAGATAGTTTGAAAGTGTTTTCTAGTCAACTTCACAACTATACTACATTTACTTTGGAGAAGATTGATAGAAAATTATTAGGAGATACTTTGGAGTCTTTATTTAAAGAAGGGATAAAAGATGGGACGGATGATATTTCTTTTAATACTTTAAGGGAAGGTTTGTTGCGAATAAAAGAGGCTGATCCTCAGGTGTTTCGCTATTTGAATACCTTACTTACTTCTCTTATTACCGTTAATAAAAAATAAACTAGGATATATTTTTCTTTTTTAAATTGATTTGTTTTGAATAGAGTGATATTTGAGTGATTATACAATAAAATCGCTCTTTTTTTTATCTAAAATTATAAATTATCATATATTAAATAAAGAGAAAAAATAGTAAAAAGGAAAGAAAAATATTAAATAGAGAGAAAAAAAGTTTATTGTCGATTAAAAAGTTTTCTATTTTTTCTTCTTTTTGAATAAAATAAAATGATTATCTCAATATGATTAGTGGTGAAGGATGGTAATAATATGGATAATTTGATTAGTGAAGTTTGTGGAAAGGGGTATGATAGCGTTTTATTAGGATAAAAAATTAAGGTAAGTTGTAAAAAAGGAGGGGATAAAATAATAAATTTTTAATTTTTGAATAATTTAATTAATTTTTGTATGTTTTTGAAGTGTGGTATAAAATTTTCCTTTTTCTCTTTACTAGAAAGGATACTCTTAAAATGAAAAAAAAATTAATATTAATTTTGGGAATAGGAGTAATGGCATTAGGAATTTATTTTTATTGTTTTAAGAATACTTCTTATGAATCATTTGTTGTAGGAAAAGAAGAAATTTTGGATTCAGATGTTCCTTCTTATCAAGCTAATTTGGGGAAGGGAGTTTCTAGATGGAGGGATGAATATCAAAATGAGGATATTAAGGCTACTATTTCTTTAGATAATGATGATTTCTTGTATCCAGTTGTGCAGACTTTGGATAATCAATATTATTTAAATCATGATTATAGTAAGAATAAAGATTCTTTAGGGGCTATATATGCGGATTATCGTGTTAATTTAGAGGGGGGAAGGAAAATCCTTATTTTTGGGCATAGTTCTGTTGTGCGAGATGTTCCTTTTAATTATTTAGAAAAGTACTATGACGAATCTTTTTTTAAGAATCATCAATTTCTTACTTTAGAAACTGAAAATAATCGTTATTCATATGAAATTTTTTCTGTATATATTGAAACAGAGGATTTTTCTTACATGAATTTAAATTTTGATAGTGATTTAAAGTGGCTTGCGCATTTAAAAACTTTGCAAGAAAAAAGTATGTATCCAACTTCAATTCAGTTGAATGCTTCTGATGATATTTTAATTCTACAAACTTGTAGTAATCATTCGAAGTATAAGAATTATTCAAAGAAATATTTATTAATTGTTTCAAGGAGGGTAAAGTAATGAGTAAAAAATTAAAAATCAGTCTTTTTCTTTCGATTTGTTTTTTTGCTGTAATGTTTAGTTCTTTTGCTGCTTTTGCTCTGCAGTCTAATCAAGATGATGGGAAAATCAAGGTAAATAAGACGGCTTCGAAAACGGATCTGGTTTATGGGAGAGATGTTGATGTCAAATTAGAGATTTTTGGTGATAAATTTACGCAAGCAACAACTATTGATGTTGTTTTAGTATTAGATCGATCAACGAGTATGGATGGAAGTAAAATGCGAGATACAAAAAAGGCAGCTAAATCACTAGTGAAAAAGTTGATGAGTAATAATACAGATACGGATAAAATTGTTCAAATAGGAGTGGTTACTTATGGTACTAAAGTACTGGATTATTCTACGAGGCCGGTTACTTCGAAGCGTTTAACTAGTGATCTTGAAGAGGTGACGCAACTTATTGATAATATTCCGAATTATTATTCTAATCAAGGGACAAATGTTGATGCTGGATTAGAAAAGGCGAATTTGCTTTTAAGTGAGTCTGAGGCTTCTAAAAAAATTGTGATTTTGTTAAGTGATGGTGGTCCTACTTATTTTAATTATAATAATAAAGTGTATGGTACAGGAAATTCGGATAGTAAGGTTTGTATCAATGGTGCGGATAGATGTTCAGATTCTTTAAAAAAGAGTCCTTCTATGGCAGCGGAGGAGGAAGCTTCTTTGATGAAGAAAGATGGCATTACTATTTATACGATAGGTTTTGCTATTACTGATAATAGTAAAGCGGCAACTTTTTTGAAAGAGGTATCTACACCTTTTATGCAGGATGGGAAAAATACTTATCAAAATTTCTTTCTTGCTAAAGATAGCGCCGCTTTGGAGTTGCAGTTTGATCATATTGCTACTGCAATTACCACAATTGCAACAGATGCTAAGGTGGTAGATGTTATTCCTTTAGGATTTACTTTAGATACTAGTTCGCTTGCTTCGTATGGAGATGCTTTAACTATTTCTCAAAATGATCGAGGAGAGACGGTAATTACTTGGAATATTGGCAAGATTGATGTTACTAATCCTTTATCTTTAGAATATAAATTGGTTGCTAAAGAAGGTTATTACGGCTCTATGTACACGAATGAAAGCGCTGTTTTGACGGGGAAATCTACAGCGGGTAATCCAGCTTATCCGTCAGGAGAGATTAGAGAAGTATTCCCACAACCTTCTACTGTTATTCCAGCGATAACTTTTGATGATGAATATACTGCAAAGTTGGGGGAAACTTTGGTAATTTCCAAGGAACAAGGGATTCTTTCTAATGATAAACTTGCCTATCGGGGGGATGATGATAAGGCTTTAATTGAAGATAAAATTGTTATTCGTGAAAATGAAAATTCTTGTGGTAAGTTAGAAGTGAATGATGATGGTAGTTTTCGATATACACCAGTTTCTTCTTGTTATTTGAAAAAAGTTTCTTTTGATTATGAGGTTCGAACGACAATCAAAACTGGTAAGACTAGTCAAACGGTGATTAGTAATTCATCAAAGATTATTATTGATGTTACTAAGGATGATTTGTCTGTTCGTCAAGAAAAGTTAGAAAAAATCAATACGGATGGAGATAGTACGAATTCTTTAACTGGTCCATTTCGTTATCGAATTAATTATTCGACGGTTGTAAAAGACTATATTGGTAATGCTATTGTTACTTTGGTTGATCAACTTCCTTATGAGATTGATGTTGCTGCTTCTTCTTTGGATGGTGGTGATTATAACCGGGAATTAAAAACAATTACTTGGGTAGAAGAAGTTAAGGATATTGATACTTATCAAGATGGGAAAGAGAAAAAAATTCGTTTGCAAAAAAATATTCAAATTGTTTTTAAAGATGTTCCTAAGGATATTGAGGTGATAAAAAATCGAGTTAATTCTACAATTCAATTGGGAGAATATGAATCAAAAAAGACTGATGAACAAGAAACTAATGTAAAAAGAGGCGCTATTATTGTTCAGTATTTAACGAAAGATGGCGTGGAATTGCAGGATTCGGTTGTGACAAAAGGATTGGTTGGAGATACTGAAAATACTTCTGCAAAGGATGTTATTGTTAAAGATAATGTTACTTATCAATTAGTAAAGTTGGTGGAAAATGATAAGGAAAAACCACTTACTTCAAGTTATGTGGCAACGTATCGAGATACTGAAACAGTTGTTCAATATATTTATTATAAGGTTGTTGGAGATGTTCGTGATGATGTTGTTTCTAAAAAGGGAAGTGATGTTGTTACTTCGTCTTCTCAAGAGGTAGAGTATGAGATTAATTATCGGGCAATAGTAGATAATTATATTGGTAATGCATCAGTACTTTTAGTAGATAGTCTTCCTTATAAAATTGATTTGGAAAAATCTTCTCTTGATGGTGGAATTTATGATGATAATGCTAAAACAATTACATGGGATATTCCTTTTCATGATATTAATACTTATCTTTCTGGGGCTAAGGAAGTTAAGGTTAGTAAAAAAATAAAGGTTGTTTTTCAAGATTTGGATAATACGGCTTCATCTTTTGTTAATCAAGTTAAAGGTAAGGTTATTACCAATGTATCTAGTAGTTTAGAAAAAGAGGATACTCATGAAACAGAGATTTGTATTCAGGGATCTGTGCAGGTTAGTTATTTGGATACTTTAGGAAATTCATTAGCTGATGATGTTCAGTTGAGTGGTAAAGTGGGAAGTGATTATGTTACAGTAGGAAAGAATATTCCAGGTTATCGCCTTGTTAAAACAGAGGGAGATAGTATTTCTGGAAAATATGTTGAGGGAATTTTAAAAGTAAAATATATTTATTATAAGCAGGATGGTTCCACTAAGGAGACGCAATTATCTAAAACAGGAACGAATTTAATTACTTCGACTACTTCGCCAGTGGAATATACTATTTCTTATCAAACAATGGTAAAAGAATATATTGGCTCTGCTACGGTAGAGATAATTGATACACTTCCTTATGAAATTGATTTGGAAAAGTCTGATTTGGGAGAGGGAATTTATGATGGAAATACTAAAACAATTACCTGGAAGATAGATAAAGAAATTAATACTTATGAAGATTTAGAAAGTGGTTTTATTCAATTCTCTCAAAAAATTAAGGTTGTTTATGTAGGAATATTACCAGAAGTTAGGAGTATTGAAAATAAGGTTCAGGCTACTGTTACAACAAATACGGTAAATACTGTAGAGGATACTGCGCAAACGACGGTAAATATTAGCGGAAAGGTTATTACACATTATGTTGATACTTTAGGAAATTCCCTAGCTAGTGATGATGTATTTGTGGGATTGGTAGGAAATCCTTATCAGAGTGTTTCAAAGAGTTTTCCGAATTATAAACTAGTAGAGGTTCGGGGAAATAAAAATGGTACGATTACTTCTTCTTTACAGGAGGTTACTTATGTTTATTATTTATCAAAAGGGAATATTATTGATGATAAGGTGACCAAGGTAGGGGATTCAAAAATTACTTCTTCTTATCAAAAAGTTTCTTATGAAATTAATGCTTCTGGAAAAATTAGTGATTATATTGGTAAGGCTAGTTTAATTGTTGTTGATAAGTTGCCTTATGAGATAGATTTAACGAAATCGGATATACAAGGTGGGGTATATGATGCTGCTTCTAAGACAATTACTTGGGAAATTATTTTTGAGGATATTAATACTTATTTAGATAAGTCTAGTGGAATTATTCATTTTACTAAGAAAATAGAAGTAACTTATCAAAATATAGATATTCGTGCTAAGAAGTTATCTAATGTTGTTACATCAACAATTAAGACAGATACTTCTTCTAGTGAAAAAGAAAGTGAATATACTTCTCGTGTTGATATTAAAGGAAAAGTTATTGTTAATTTTATTGATGAAAAAGGAAATGTTTTAAAGGAACAAAAAGTTTTATCTGGTTCTGTTGGGGATCGTTATTTTGTCAAACAGGAAAAAATAGATGGATATGTTCTTGTCAAAATAGATGGGAATGAAGAAGGTAAATATACTGAAAAAGATATTATCCTTAATTATATTTATAGTAAAAATGTAGGTGATAGTGTAGAGGTTCAACCACCTCAAACTGGTATTTCTTCTAAAATATCTATTGTTCAATTTCTTGGTTGCGCTATGGTATTTTTGGGTCTAGGATGGAAAAAGAAACAAAGAGGATAGCTAATTTTTGATTTTTTGGAACTAATTTTAGTGATTAGTCAAAATATTAAATATCATTAAAATCACGTCTAAAAATTTAGATGTGATTTTTAGATCTATCAAAATTTAAATGCTTCTTTATGGTGCTTATCTTGTTAATTTAATTGGATAAGCAGGGTAAACAAGAGGGGAAATTAAAGTTAATTATTGAAAAGATATGTTAAAATATCCTTTAAGGAGGATTTATTATGAGTATTAAAGAAGAGTTATTGGATTTGAAACAAAAATTGACGGGGTATTTTCAAAAAGATAATTTAGATGTTGATTCTAGGAATTTAGTAGGTTCAGTATGTCGGAGGGAGGTGGATTTGAATAATAAGATTGATGAGTTTATCGATTGGTATTCTCAAAATATGATTCTAGGAAATTATCCTGAGTCTATGCAAAAAAAGGAAGTGTTGAAGCTTCGAAGGTTAATTGAAAAGATGGCTATATGGTATGAGTTGAGGTATTCTAATTCGAAGATTGATGGTTTATTTCGTGGATGTAAGGTTAGGGAAAAACGGGATGATGAAGTAATGTTTCGATATAATCCTTATTTAGTTCGTGCGTTATATCAAAGTGATACTATGCTTACCGAAGAAGCATCTCTTGCTCGGTCTCATCAAGAGTTGTTTTTAAGAAATTTAGAATGGGATAAGTTCTATAATGCTAGTGTTTTTATTCGTTCATTATCTCCTTTAGATAAGGCAAAGTTTCTTAAACCAAGGTATCAAGAGGTTGTACATCTGGATAATCATGTTGATGCTGTTCATTTACATTTGACAAGAAATGGTTTTGTAGAGATATCTGAAAATGTGGAAATTTGGACTGATGGTGTTGTTTGTGATAGAGAACTAAAGGGAATGCATGTTAAAAATGTTGTTGAGTTGTTTGAAAAAAGAGGGATAAGTTTGTTAGAGGATAGCGAGATTAAAAGGGCAATTAGGAATTTTGATCGTTTGGTATATCAAAGGGAAGGAATTTTAAATTGTGTAATGTATATGATTATTGAAAGAGGGGGAAGTCAAATGGGATCTCGTCGTGGTTTTCTTTTTGCTCGGGAATTTGGTTTAAATATGGATATTCCAATGATGTACGCTATAGATTATTCAGATAATTATTTAAGAAATTTTATTAATGAATATATTAAGGCTGGGGGAAGTAAAAATTTAGATTGTTATGTTGATTATTTTTGTTCTGTGAATGAAAGTGATATTTTAAAGGTTGTTTCTATTCAAGAATTAATTTTAACTTTAGAAAGGACAAAGGAGGAAGCTGAATTGTATCAGAGACTTATTAATGTTCTTTCTAGTAGAGTGTCAAAAGAGGTTGTGCAAGAAGAAGAAGTTAGACAGTTGAGGTTAAAAAGAAAAATAGAAAAGAGTATGAAATCAAAAGATTAAAAAAGTGAAGTTACTAGGCTTTGGGAATTTATTTTAAAAAACATTACTTACTTTTTAGAATGGGGAAATACAATTTTTGTATTTTTCTTTTTTTATACATATATTTAAGTAGGTGATTAATAATGAGAAAGATAGATTATTTATTGTTAATAGGGATTATTATAATTTCTTTATTTGGTCTTGTTATGATATATTCGTCTTCTTATGTTTGGGCGACTTATAAATTTCATGATGCTTTTAAGTTTGTTCGGACGCAAGGAATTTTTTTAATTGTGAGTTATATTTTGATTTATTTGATGATTAAAATTCCTTATTATCAATATTTATCACGGGCTAATCTTATCTTTTTTGTTTGTTTGGGGTTGTTAGTTTTGGTTTTGATTCCAGGGATTGGAAGTGTGAGGAATGGATCTAGAAGTTGGTTTGGTATAGGTGGATTTGGAGTTCAGCCTAGTGAATTTACGAAATTGGGGATGATTATTTTTACTTCGAAATATCTTTCTTATAACGAGAAGAAAATCAAGGATATTAAGAGTGGCGTTTTTCCTATTTTAGGGGTTTTATTTCTTATTTTTGGTCTGATTATGTTGCAACCTGATTTTGGAACGGGAGTAATTATTGTTGTTTCTATAATTGTCCTTTTATTTGTAAGTGGTGTTAAAATGGGTTTTTTTATTCGACTTGGCTTTTTGGGATTGCTTGGGGTTGCTTGTTTAATTGTTGTAGCACCTTATCGGATGAAGCGAATTGTGTCTTTTTTGAATCCTTGGAGTGATCCTTTAGGGAGTGGATTTCAAATTATTCAGAGTTTGTATGCGATAGGTCCTGGTGGGTTATTGGGACTTGGATTTGGAAATAGTATTCAAAAGCATTTTTACTTGCCAGAGCCGCAGACTGATTTTATCTTTGCTATTATTAGTGAGGAGTTTGGATTTTTGGGAATTTTGATTGTGGCCAGTTTGTTTCTTTTAATTATTGCTAGGGGATTTCACATTTCCCTTCATTGTGAAGATAAATTTGGGAAATACTTATCTTTTGGTATTACTTTTCAATTAGCTTTTCAAGCTTTGTTAAATTTAATGGTGGTAGTTGGGCTGATTCCTGTAACGGGGGTAACATTACCGTTTCTTAGTTATGGGGGAAGTAGTTTAATGATTACAATGATATCAATGGGGATTCTTCTTAATATTAGTAAATATAATTATGAATAGTTGGTGGACTAATTTTAATAATTTTGATATAATGAATTTAGTTAATGTTAAGGAGATATTGAAATATGAAGAAAACAATTAGAGATTATGATTTAAGGGGGAAGAAGGTAATTATTCGGGTGGATTTTAATGTTCCTTTAAAGAATGGAGAAATTGTAGATGATACTAGGATAAGAAGGGAACTTCCTACGATAGAATATGCCGTTAGCCATGGAGCTCGGGTTATTTTGCTTTCTCATTTGGGAAAAGTAAAAGAGAGAGAGGATTTAGAGAAAAATAATCTTTGTCCAGTATTTAGAAGATTAGCGGAGTTACTTTCTACAAAAGTATTTTTTGTAGATAAAACAAGAGGTGTGGAAGTAGAAGAGAAGGTAGATAATTTAAAAGAGGGAGAAGTTTTATTATTGCAAAATACAAGATATGAGGATTTAGAAGGCAAGAAAGAGAGTTCGTGTGATGCTTCTTTGGCATCTTATTGGGCTAGTTTGGGGGACATTTTTATTAATGATGCTTATGGAACTTGTCATCGTGCGCATGCTTCTAATGTTGGAATTGCTAGACTTCTTCCCAATGGAATTGGTTTTTTAGTGGAAGAGGAAATTTTAAAACTAGATGAAATGCTTAAAGAAGATACCCATCCTTTTGTCGTTATTATGGGTGGGGCTAAAGTTCACGATAAGATAAAGGTGATTCGAAATTTGATTCAAACCTGTGATACTTTATTGATTGGTGGTGGAATGGCTTATACTTTTTTGGCGGCAAGTAATTATCCTATTGGAAAATCGCTTGTGGATTCTGAGTCTCTTTCTTTTTGCCGGGAGATTTTAGAAAATTATAAGGATAAGATTGTTCTTCCAATTGATCATTTGGTGTCTGGATCTATTTCTTCTGATAGTGTTTCTCTTAAGAGAATTAATGATACAACGGAGTTGGATATGGGATTTGATATTGGTCCGGCTACGGTTTTGTTATTTCAGGATAAGTTAAGGGATGCTAAGCGGGTAATTATGAATGGTCCTATGGGTTGTTTTGAAAATAGTCATTATCAAGAGGGGACGAAGGGAATTTTGGACTTTTTGGCAGAAAACCATATTAAGACTTTAATTGGTGGAGGAGATTCGGCTGCTTGCGTTAATCAGTTATCGGATGTGAAAAAATTTTATCATGTTTCAACAGGGGGAGGTGCAACACTTGAATACTTAGAGGGAGATGTTCTTCCTGGTATTGGTGTAATCGATGAAAAAGAGTAAGATAAAGTATATTTTTAACTTTCTTTTGATTTTAATTGTTTTGGGAATCGTATTGTATTTTTCGCTAAAAGATAATTATCAAGAGATTGTCTCAACGATTAAACATATGAATTATTTGTGGTGTTTGTTGGCGGTAATGGTACTAGTTGTTTATCGGCTTTGTGCTAGTTTGGGGCATTTTTTGATTATTCGTGCGAATCATTCACAGGTTTCGTATTTAAGGTGTTTTCAGATTAATTTTATGATTTTATTTTTTCATGGAATAACTCCTTTTGCTGGTGGTGGACAACCGATGGAGGTTTATTTCCTTCATAAAGAGGGGATTCCTGTTACTAAGGGCACAAATATTACTTTGCAAAATTTTATTGTCTATCAAATGGCTTTGATTTTAACGGGGTTATTTGCGTTGGTTTATAACCGGGTATATCAATTATTTCCTAATGATAGTTTGATAAAATACTTAGTTGTTCTTGGATTCTTGATTAATACGGCTGTCTTGGTTGTGACTTTTATTCTTAGTTTTGGGAAGAAGATTAATCGATTTATTACTTCAAAGGGAATTCATTTGTTGGCCCGGGTTAAGATTGTTAAAAATGAAGAATTGGCTCAAGAGAAGTGTCAGGGGTATTTAAAGAGTTTTCATGATAATGCTGTAGAGTTAAATAAGAATAAGCGTGTTGTCTTTTTTACGGTTATGATTAATATTATTGGCTTGATGGTGATGTATAGTATGCCTTACTTTATTTTAAAGGGAATGGGTGTAGGTGTTTCTATTCTTAAGGTAATTGTTGCGACTTCCTATGTGATGGTGATTGGTTCGTTTGTTCCTATTCCTGGAGGAACGGGAGGAATTGAATATAGTTTTATCTTTTTCTTTCAGTATTTAATTAGTGGTAGTATTGTGCACGCTGCTATGTTAGTTTGGCGGGTGATTAGTTATTATTTGGGAATGGTTTTGGGAGCTATTGCTCTTGCTTTATATAGAAAGAGGGGCGTGTAATGCGAATCGGTTTATTTACGGATACTTACTTACCTTATATTAGTGGACTTGTTACTAGTGTTGATATGCTACGAAAGAGTTTAGAGAAGTTAGGGCATACGGTTTATATTGTTACGGCTAATTTGGAGAGTTTTCATTATGATTATGACAAGAAAGAGCGAGTTTTGAAGATTCCAGGAGTGCCTACAGGAATATATGATTCTAGGTTAACGGGAATTTATCCTGTTCGGGCAATTAAGATTATTAGGAGTTGGAATTTGGATATTATTCATTCTCAGACAGAATTTGGGATAGGAACTTTTGCTAGGATATTAGCGCGTCAATACAATATTCCTATTGTGCATACTTATCATACGATGTATGAGGATTATGTTCATTATATTACGCATGGATATTTTAATAAGTCGAGTAAAAAGATTGTTGAGTATTTAACGATATTTTATTGTGATAAGACAATATCTGAATTAATTGTTCCCACGAAAAAGGCTTATGAGTTATTTAAACAAAAGTATAAAGTGAATCGTAATGTTTATATTGTACCAACGGGGATAGATATTGAAAAGTTTTATCTTGAGAATCATCCTGATTTTAAGAAAAAGGAAAAGAGAAAAGAAATTGGACTTAATGAAAGGGATTTTGTAATTTTGTTTGTGGGTAGAGTCGCTAGTGAGAAAAATTTGGAATTGTTGCTTTCTTCGATGAAATCTTTGGTTGGCGTTTCTAATAAAATTAAGTTGCTTGTTGTAGGGGATGGTCCTGATAGTGAGCGGTATAAAAAGTATGTTGTGAAAAATGAATTATCTTCTCAAGTTATTTTTGCAGGGAAAGTTCCATGGGATAAGATTCCTGACTATTATTTAATGGCAGATTGTTTTGTTACAGCATCTCATACAGAAACACAAGGACTTACGGTAATTGAGGCAATGGCGGCGTCTCTTCCTGTGGTGGTTGTTAATGATGAGAGTTTTGAAGGAACGGTCATTGATAATTTGAATGGCTTGATTTTTAAGAATAGGCGAGAATATAAAAAGTGTATTTTGAATTTATTTCAAGATAAAAAATTAAGGAGTCGTTTGAGTCATCAAGCTCGTATTTCGGCAGAGACACATTCGTCTAGATATTTTGCGGAACAAATTTTAGAGGTTTATCGGATTGCTATTTCTAATCGTCCCAAACATAAGATTCCAATCGTAGAGAAAGTAAGTACGATGTTTAAAGATAAGGAGAAAAAAGAAGATGAGTAAGTTTTTAATTTTAAATCATAAGATGAATTTGGAATATGATGGGGTTTATCCTTATATTAATGAGTTGAATAATATCAGTAGTGATCATAATATTATTGTATGTCCTAGTAATCTTTATTTAATTGATTTTATTAATCATTGTAATTGGGGAGTGGGTGCTCAAAATGTTCATGAGAAAAAGTATGGAAATTATACAGGAGAGGTATCTAGTCTACAGTTAAAATCAATGGGAATTGAATATTCTATTGTTGGACATTATGAAAGAAAAAAATATTTTCAAGAAACCAAAGAGAGAGTTCGTGAAAAGTTAGAGGCTTGTTTGGATAGTAATATTTCACCGATTCTTTGTTTTGGGGAAACTGGTCAGGATAAGGATATTTTAAATGATTTAGATATTTTATTAGAGAAAATTACTAATATTGATTTTATTATCTTTGCATATGAACCGTTAGGAGCGGATGTGGAATTAGGAATAGAGGAAATCCAGGAACAAATTGAGATGATTTATCATTATTTGTATGAGAAGTATCAAAGTAAGCCAAATATTGTTTATGGTGGGGGAGCTTGTCATAAAGATATTGGCAAATTGCTTGATTGTGAATATTTGAATGGATTGATGTTAGGTAGTGTTTCTTCAAATATTGAAGAGGTGAAGAAAGTACTTGAAGAAATTAAAAGTTAGATTTTTGTATTATTCTATAAGTAGTCATTTGTTTTTGTTTTTTAGAGAAGTAAAAAAATGTATTTGCTTCTCTTTTTGTTCGACAAAGTTCGACATTGGTAGTTGTTATACTTAAGATGAAAAGATAGAAAGAGGATGATTTAAGATGGAAAAAATAAAAGTTTTAATGATTGATGATAACATTGCTTTAACAGAGATGGTAGGAGAATATTTTAGAGATAGTGAAGAAATTGAGATTTTTGCGACTGCTAATGACGGGGCGGAGGGAATAAAAAAAATAGAAGAATTAGATGGACAATATGATATTGTTTTACTTGATTTGATTATGCCAAAAAAAGATGGCGTTAGTGTTTTGGAAGAATTAAAGAGGAAGGGAATTCATAAAAATATTATAGTAGAAACTTCCTATAATAGTCCTGAGGTTATTCGAAATGTTAGTGAATATGGGGTAAATTATTATATTTTAAAGCCTTTTGACTTGCCTGATTTAGAAAGAAGGATATTAGATGTTTTTAAGATTGTAAAGAGTAAGGGAATTAATTTGGTTCATAATAACTTAGAGATATCGATTACAAGGATGCTTCATGAACTTGGGATGCCCGCTCATATTAAGGGGTATCAATATATTCGAGATGGTATTATGATGATTTATAATAATCCTGATATTATTGGGGGAATTACTAAGGAGTTGTATCCTGATGTTGCTAGTAAATATAATACGACGGTATCTAGGGTGGAGAGAGCTATTCGTCATGCGATTGAGGTATCTTGGAATAGAGGAAATTGGGACTTGATGGAGGAAATTTTTGGGCATAGTGTCGATATTGATAAGGCAAAGCCTACTAATTCGGAATTTATTGTAACGATTGCGGATAAATTAAGGTTGGAATTTATGAAACAAAGTGCTTAAAACCATTATAGATATAGTGGTTTTTTTGCTCTAAAATACTTCATTTTATTTAGAGATTAGGGGAAAAAAGTTGTTTACAAGAAAACATTTTTTTAGTAAAATAAATATTGGTGATTAATATGGGAAGAGAATTAAGAAGAAAAGAAGAGAAGAAGAATAAAAAGAATAATCGTGTTTATCAGAATGATACTAGTGTAGATAGTAGTTTTAGTGGTTTAACTTTATTAAAAATTATTGTTGGTATTGCTATTATTTTATTTGTTGTTTATTATTTTGTGGCTGTTTTTATTACAAAAGAGGTAGATGTTTCTTCGAAGAAGGATAATGATACGACGGAGAATACTACTAGTAGTGTATCTAATAAGATATTGGCTCAACGAATTTTTGAACAGTCAGAAGAGGAATATTTTGTTTATTTTTATGATTTTAATGAGGAAGATAAGAATATTTCTAGTGCTATTAGTTCTAAGAGTGAGATGAATATTTACCGAGTGGATACCAGTAGTGGTTTAAATCAAAATTATGTTACAGAGGAAAATGGTAATCGTAATGTTACTGGGGTAGAAGATTTAAAGGTTAAAAATCCTACTTTGATAAAAATTAGTGGGGATAAGGTTGTTCTTTATTTAGAAGGAACTGAAGAAATTGTTAATTATTTAAATAGTTAAGTTCAAAATTTTTGAACTTTTTTTCATTTTTTCTTCCCATATTAGTAATTTTGTACTATAATGGTATTAGTTAGTTTATTGCCCCATAGCCAAGCGGTAAGGCATCGGACTCTGACTCCGACATTTCGTTAGTTCGAATCTAACTGGGGCAACCAAGAGTAATTTAGAATCTTTAGGGATTCTTTTTTTTCTTTATTTATGTTAGAATATTTTTATAAAAAATAAAAGGAGATGTAGAATGAAATTAAATAATCGAGGGTTTACTTTGGTGGAAGTGTTAGCTGTTATTGTTATTTTATCTATTTTGATGGCAATTATGGTACCTAATGTGGGAAAAATTTTAGAAAAAAATAAAAAAGATAATTATGCCGATTTGGAAAAATCGATTATTAGTGCTGCTAAAATATATGTATCCGATAATCGGTATGAGATTCAAGTAGATTTAAATTCTTGTACTACTTCTAGTCAACTTGTAAATGTTACTTCGATAGATGGTAATTTGCTAGTTGGTAGTAAATTATCTATTCAAAAATTAGTGGATGCTGGTAATTTAAAGACAAATTCTAGTGGTGAGGTTGTTAATCCTATGAATAAAAATCAGAAATTACAATTAGAGAAAAGCTATGTTGTTGTTAAGTACTTGTGTGATAAAAAAGATTATTCTTATTCTTTAAAGGAAAATGATGCTTCTACATTGAGTTGGAGTTAAAAAAGGAACTAGGTTTTTTCTAGTTCTTTTGGTTTTAAAGATATTTTAGTATTTTTAATTAAAATTTACGGTATAGGCCAATTGCTTTTCCTAAGATGGTAACGTTTTTCGTGATGATTGGTGTCATAAAATCGTTTTCTGGTTGTAGGCGGATGTAGTTTTCTTCTTTGTAGAAGGTTTTTAGGGTAACTTCGTTATCTTCGTTCATGGCTACAACAATATCTCCATTTTTGGCAGTGTTAGAACGTTCTAGAATGACGATATCTTTATCTAATATTCCTACGTTTATCATACTTTCTCCTTTTACTTTTAGGGTAAATACTTCACTGTTTTTAGGAATTAGCTCCGTTGGTAGAGAAATATATTCATCAGGATTTTCGATGGCTTCGATAGGGTTACCTGCGGCTACATTTCCTAGAAGTGGTACTTTTATGGTAGTCGTATTTACTTGTTCAAATTCATTTGGAACAAGGAGTTCTAGTAATTTATGATTGTTGATATTTCGTTTTAAATAGCCCTTTTCAATTAGATTTTTTACGTGTACATGTGTAGTAGCAGGAGATTTTAAATTTACGCCTTTTGATATTTCTCGAATGGAAGGAGGGTAGTTATTTTTGGCGGTATATTTTTTTATGAATGTTAAAATTTCGTTTTGTCTGTTGCTTAAGCCTTCTTTTTTCATTTTTATCACCAAAATAAATGTATCATAAAATATGGTTCTTGTCAAACAAGTGTTTGTATAAAAAAGGCTTGCAATTTAGAAGCAATTTTGTTATTATTTTATTAAATAGAGAGTGATAGAATGAAAAAAAATTTTCGCCTTTTATATTTAGGATTAATGGTTATTGTTTTGTTTATTTCTGCATCGAGTACTACTTATGCTTATCTTACGGCATCTACTAGTAGTGCTAGTAATAGTGTGAAGACAAAATCTACAATTTATAAAATTAGTATGAATATTCTACCTATTTATAGTGATTTTTCTTTTATTCCTATGAATGATTCTGATGCCTTAAAAGCTTTAAGAAATAAGTGCGTCGATAAGTATAATAGAGGGGCTTGTTCGGCTTATAAGATTTTTGTTTATGATTATGATGAGAATTTGGCTTCTATTTCTGGGGTTATGGATATTACTACTGATAATATGAAAAATTTAAGTTATATGGTATTGGAGGAAAGTAGTGAAAATAATCCAGATACTTGTGTACAAATAGGAGAAAAAAATTATTGTATAGCGAAAGAGGCTAGTCCTATATTGGATGGGAGTTCTTTGAGTTTGGGGGATTCTTATGATGTTTATGGGAAAAAATCGAAGGAACTGATTTTAATGTTATGGCTTACTAATTTGGATGAGAGTCAGAACGAGTCTGATATTGGTTCTTTTCAGGCTAGCGTTACTATTTTGGCTGGTAATGGTGGAGAGATTAAAGGAACGATTGCTAGTAGTGTAAAATTGGATTCTTTTATTGATAAGGAGGAATAGTAATGGATGGAAATTCTTTGGAGAAAAATCAAATATTAATTACTTTAATTATTATTTTGTTTTTTTGTATTACGGGGGCTACTTATGCTTATTTTGCTATTTCAGCTACAGATAATACTACGATTACTGGAGCGGCTGCAACAGTTAATTTGACTTTGGATGTAACAAAAATTTTTCCTGCTTCCAATTCTTCTAATACAGGAGTTTTGGTGCCACAGTTGTCTACTTCGGCTAGTTCGTCTTCCCCTCTTTCGACGGCTTTGAAAAATGGATGTGTTGATGCTAATCGAAATGTTGTGTGTCAAGTTTATCAAATTTCTATTCAAAATAAAGGGGGGACTGCTACACAGGTTGTTGATGGTACGTTGCTTTTTTATAGTGATGCAACTTTAAAGACGAATGTTCATACGGTGATGCCTAATTTGAAGTGGAAGTTAATTGATTCAGTTGATGTTGTAACACCTGCTAATTCTGTTTTGGGTTCTAGAAGTGATTTAGAGGCAAATAATAATTCTACTAATGGAAGATTTGTTACGAACTTGTCCTTAGCAATGAATGCTAGTCAGAGTTATTATGTTATTGTTTGGATTAATGAAATAGGGACTGATCAGACGGATAAATCTACTAGTAGCGATAATCCTAAAGTTTTTTATGGTAAAGTTCAATTTGATTCTTCTAATGGAACGGGGGTAACTTCTACTTTTCAAACTTAAAAATTGTTACAGTTTAGGCAAGGAAATGAATTTTGCAGGTAAACCCTTATCAGCATAAAGGAAATTTGGTGTTTTGAAAATATATCCATGAATTGAAAATATCATTTTTTTGACTTTCTTTTGAGTTTTTTGATATTTTTAGATTATTTTTTTACAAAAATAACATTTAATTTCTTATTTTATTTGACTGAACTGTAACTAAAAATTTTAACTATCAGTTAAAGTGGTAGAAAATTATGAATTGTTATGTTAAAATGAAAATACCTAGAGGGTACGATATCATTATGTATAAAACCAACTAAAGATATATAAGGGAATTTATATCATACTATGTGTTGAATACTTAAATTTTTTTAAGGATCCTAAGTAGTATGTGCGATTTGCCGCCATGTGGTATACGCGCATGGTTTTATCTTTCAATGAGTCGGCTCTTTGGGGATTTTTTTTGTTTGTAGGTGATATAAATGTTTGAAAGAGTAGAAAAATTAATTGGTGAGGATGGATTGAAAAAAATTCAAGAAAAATGCGTTGTGGTAGTTGGACTTGGTGGTGTTGGTGGGTATGCTGTTGAATCGCTTGTTCGTAGTGGGATTGGTAAAATTATTTTAGTTGATTTTGATACAATTGATTTTACTAATTTGAATCGTCAAATTATTACTACTCAAAATAATATAGGAAAATATAAAACTGATGAGATGGAAGATAGAATTAAGAGTATTCGTTCGGATTGTCAAGTCATAAAGTTTACGAAGAAATTAGAACTTGATAATATTGATGATTTGTTTTATCTTTCGTTTGATTATTTGATTGATGCTTGTGATACTCTTGTGATTAAACAAGAATTAATCCGAAGATGTTTGGAGAAATCAATTAAATTTATTTCTAGTATGGGAACGGGAAATAAGTTGGATCCGTCTTTATTGGAAATTACAGATATTCGTAATACTTCTTATGACCCAATTGCTAAGAGAATAAGAAAATATTTAAAAGAGAACCATATTTATGGGAAAGTTTTTGTTGTTTATTCTAAGGAAAAAAGAGATAAATTTGAGGGAAGTATTCCTTCTATGATGTTTGTTCCGGCTACTTCTGGAATATTATGTGCAAATTTTGTAATAAAAGATATTTTAAAGACTTGCAAAAAATAAACTTTGTGTTATAATTAATGACGTGGCAATTCGATGACTTGTTTGGTTATGATTGCAATTACACAAATTATCAAGAAAGGAAGATGAAAAAATGAATTTAATCGATAAGATTACTGCAAAACAGATTAATCCTAATGTACCAGAATTTAGAGTAGGTGATACGGTAACTGTAGGTTGTCAAATTAAAGACTTTAGAAATGGTAAAGAAGTTAATAGAATTCAAAATTTTACTGGTATTGTTATTTCTCGTAAGGGAACAGGAGTGTCTGAAACTTTTACAGTTAGAGCTGTTTATAGTGGTGTTGGTGTTGAAAAAACTTTTCCAGTAAATAGTCCTAGAGTTGATTCTATTACTGTTGTTAAGAAAGGGAAAGTTAGACGTGCTAAGTTATATTTCTTACGTACTAGAAAGCGTCAATACAAAATTAAAGAGAGTAGAAAAAATAGATAACTTGAAAAGTGATAGCCTTTGGTTATTGCTTTTTCTTTGTTACAGTCCAGTCAAGATAAAATAAGGAGTAAAATGTTGTTTCTACAAAAAATAGTCCGAAAGCAGTAAAGAAGGTTGAAATGTAGTCAAAAAATTTATTTTTTTCATTCATGGATATATTTTCAAAATATCAAGTTTATTTTTTTTATGAGGATTTATTTGCAATATTCATTTCTTTGACTGAACTGTAACTTTTCTTTTTGGAAAAATAGAGTAGAGTAATTGACTTTCATTTTGAGAATTAGTATAATTAGTTTAGTTTTTGTGATAAAAGGGACATGATACTCTTTTCGTATTTTATTGATTTGGAGTTGATTTGATGAAAAAGTTTTTTAAGGAATGGGGTCCTTATTTTGTTATTATTGTTGTAGTAGTTTTAATCAGAACTTATATTGTTACACCTGTTATCGTTCGGGGGGATTCTATGTATGATACTCTAAAGGATGGGGAAGTACTTTTTTTAGGAAAGATTAATTATCGTTTAAAAGAAATAGAACGATTTGATATTGTGGTGATTAAGGATTTAGATGGAGATGCTATTATTAAGAGGGTAATTGGACTTCCAGGAGATAATATTGAATATAAAGATGATGTTTTGTATATTAATGGTAAAGCTTATAATAAAAAATTTACTAGTGATGTAACTGAAGATTTTACTTTAGAAGAAATTTGTGAAATTCATCAAGTTGGATGCGTAGATAAAATCCCTGATGATATGTATTTGGTTTTAGGGGATAATCGTGATGTTTCGGCTGATTCTAGAGTTAAAGGTTTAATTAAGAAAAGTCAAATCAAAGGAAAAGCTATTTTTAGGTTATGGCCGTTGAAGAAATTTGGGGTTCTTTAGATTTAGTTTTCTTTTTTTCTTTTTGGAGGATTTGAGGTGTAAAAAATGAGAGTTGGAATATATACTTTAGGATGTAAGGTCAATCTTTATGAGAGTGAATATGTAGAAGAACTTTTGAAAAATCATGGTTATGAGATTGTTCCTTTTACGGATAGTGCGGATATTTATATTATTAATACTTGTAGTGTTACGAATGATGCGGATAAAAAGTCCAGGAAAATGATTCATCAGGCTAGAAAAAGGAATGATAAGGCTATTGTTGTTGTGATGGGATGTTATAGTCAAACTCATGCAGATAGTATTGATGCTGATATTATTATTGGTTCTAAGGATAAGGGGAGGGTTTTAACCTATTTGTCTGATTATTTGCAAGAAAAGAGAGTAATTAAAAATTTAGATGATGTTCGAGAGAATGTTTCTTTTGAGGATATGACGATTCATCATTTTGATAATCATACACGAGCATTTGTGAAAATTCAAGATGGATGTAATGCTTTTTGTAGTTATTGTATTATTCCTTATGCAAGAGGAGCGGCGCGTAGTAAACGATATGAAGATGTTGTTTTTGAGGTTGAACAGTTGGTTTCTAATGGGTATCAAGAAATTGTTTTAACAGGGATTCATACAGGGAGATATGGTGAAGATTTGGAGAATATGAATTTGGAAAAATTGCTTCGAAGATTAATTCAAATTCCTAATTTATATCGAATTCGTCTTTCTTCGATTGAGGTGAATGAGATTACGGATGGAATTATTGATGTTATTAAGAGTTCAAAAATTATTGCACGGCATTTGCATATTCCTTTACAAAGTGGTAGCGATAAAATTCTAAGAAAAATGAATCGAAGGTATAATGTTCAAGATTTTATGAATAAGGTTGTAAAAATTCGAGAAAATATTTCTGATGTTTCTTTGACTACAGATTTGATTGTTGGTTTTCCTGGAGAAACGGAGGAGGATTTTAAGGATACACTTGCTACTTTACAGAAAATTGGCTTTACGAAGATTCATACTTTTCCTTATTCTAAAAGAGAAGGAACACCCGCTAGTGTTATGGAAAATCAAGTTGATGGTGTTGTAAAAAAAAGAAGGGTGAAGGAAGTTTTAAAATTATCTTCTTGTTTGGAACATCAATTTTATTTAAAATACTTAAATCAAACATTAGATGGTTTAAGTGAATGTTATAAAGATGGGAAAGTTTCTGTTTTAACTAGTAATTATATTCAGGTATTGGTTTCTAATGAAATTCCAAATAATAAGAGAGTGCTTGTTAAAATTACGGATGTTTTAGATGATAATCAAGTGTTTGGGGAAGTTATTGAAAAAAGGTAATGAAAATTGCCTTTTTTGTGTACAGTGATTTTGTCAATCATTATAATTATTGTTGAACATAAGTATTTTTTATTATATAATTGAAGTAGAAGGTGTGTGTAGAAATGAAAAAGAGAACTTTTAGTGCAGTTATTTTATTAGGAATATTGATTGGTTCAGTATTTTTGGGGTACAAAGTATTTGGCTTGGTAATGCTCGTTGCTTCTATGTTAGGGTATCATGAGTTATTTCAAATTAAATATGGGGACAGACGACAGAATATTGCTATGATTCAGTTATTGGGATATTTTAGTTTGATTTTGTTGGTTCTTAATAATATCCTTTTTTCGTTAGATAGTAATTTGCTTGTTGTTTTGCCTATTTTAGCGCTTACGATTCCGGTTGTTTTTTATCGGGATTATGATATTTATAATATTAATGATGCTTTTTATATTATGGGATGTGTTTTCTTTTTAGGATTTAGTTTTCATAATATTGCTTTTATGGCAAAGATGGATATTTATAAGTGTATTTTAATTTTTTTGATTGCTTTTACGACAGATACATATGCTTATATTGGAGGAAGGTTGATAGGACGTCATCCTTTAACGGAGATATCGCCTAAAAAAACGGTTGAGGGAAGCATTATTGGTACGGTGATGGGATGCGCTATTGGAAGTGTTTATTATAATTTAGCCATTGGAGGACTTGATGTTTTTTCTATGATTCTTCTTTGTCTTGCTTTGACTATTTTATCAGAAATTGGAGATTTGGTGATGAGTAGCATTAAAAGATATTTTCATAAGAAAGATTATTCTAATTTAATTCCAGGACATGGGGGAATAATGGATCGCTTTGATAGTGTTTTATTTGTTTCTTTAGGGCTTAGTATTATTATTTCATTATTATAGGTAGGAGGAATTTATGTTAAGTTTAGTTTTATTTATTATTATTTTAGGAACAATTGTTTTGATTCATGAGTTGGGTCATTTCTTGTTTGCTAAGTTATTTAATGTTTATGTGTATGAGTATTCTATTGGTATGGGGAAAAAGATTTTTTCTAAGAAACCTAAGAATAGTGAGACTGAGTATAATATTCGTCTGTTTCCCATTGGCGGTTTTGTTCGGCTTGCTGGGGAAGAAGGAGAAGATGGGGATAATGAGGTTCCTTTAGAGAGAAAACTTTATCGAAAAGGTTTTTGGCAAAGATTATTGATTTTCTTTATGGGTCCGGGTTTTAATATGTTACTTGCTCTTGTTACTTTATTTGTAATGTGTCTTCTTTTTAGTGGGAATCTTGCTACTTTAGAGGTCGATAAGTTACCACAAAAATATCCAGCTTATCAAGCTGGGCTTAGAGATGGCGATACTATTCTTTCTGTTAATGGAGAGAAGGTTTCTACTTGGACACAAGCAAGATTAAAAATTGCTACTTCTCAGGAAGGAAGTTCTATTCGATTTAAAGTTCGAGATAAAAATGGAATGACTAAAAATATTAAAGTTACGCCTAAACATGAAAAAGATGATGATGGTGCGGATAAGTATGTTTATGGAGTAAATAGCAAAACGGTTAAAATGAGTGGTTTTGTTGGTAGTTTAAAATATTCTTTTTTAGAGACTAAAGATATTATTTTATCGATGGGAACTACTTTAAAATATTTATTTACTGGGAAACTTGGCGTGAATGATTTATCTGGTCCAGTTGGAATTTATGAGGTCGTTGATGAACAAGCACAGTATGGAATTGATAGTTTACTTTATTTAATGGCTTATTTAAGTATTAATGTTGGTGTTGTTAATTTGGTTCCATTTCCGGCTTTTGATGGAGGACATATTTTGTTCTTGTTGATTGAGAAAATTCGGAGAAAGCCTGTTTCTTCTAATGTGGAGGCTACTATTACTGGGGTTGGATTTATTTGTATTATTCTTTTGATGATTTATGTGACTTGTCATGATGTTATTAATTTAATTCATTAGGAACTCTTTTTTGAGTTCTTTTTTTATACTTTCTTTTATTTTTCTTTCTATTTAGAAATTCTTATGATATACTTTAGGTGTTAGGAGTGATATAGGATGAAAAAGAGAAAAAGTGGGATAGGGAAGATTTTACTTGGAATAGGAATTCTATTTCTGGTATTTGTTTTATTTATTTTCTATTTGGTATTTCAAGATTTGAGACAAGAAGATATTTTGAAGCAAGAGATTGTGAATGTAAGTAATTTAGATTTGGCACGGGATGATTATAAAATTGTTGTTAAGACTAAGGGAGATTATGCTTATGTTGAGGAAGCAATTAAGAAGTATTATAAGGAATTATCTGATTATGTTAAATTGTTGAATCGATATTCACAAATGGAGGATATTAGTGATATATTATCCGTTAATTCTTTAGAATTAGAAAGGCCTTATTTTAAGGAGGGACATAAAAAAATTATTGAAGAAAAAAAGAATACTGTTGATTCTATTCGAAATATTGCAAATCTTTGTGATGAAGGGACAATTAAAGGATTGATTAGTCGGGAAAAAGTGGATGATTATTATTATGATTTGTTTTTAGAGATGATGTATACAGAGGATGATTTAAAGGAGTTTAGAGCGTTAAAAGATGAGATGCAACAATTGGCTGATGATTTAGAGAAATTTTTAGATAAAATGGATGAGACGTTGAATTTTTTAGAAAAGAATAATGATTCTTGGTTTACGGAAGGGAATTTGATTTATTTTAATACTGAGGCGTTGATTCAGGAATATAATAGTCTTTACTCTGAGTTGGGGGATTTGAGTGATAAGTTAAGTCAAGAAGTTCAGGAAGATAATCAAGACAGTCAAGATAGGGGTACTGATAATAAAGTTTAGGAACTATAAAAATTATAGTTCCTTTGTTAAGATGATACTACTTAAAATATTTTTGCTTCCGACTAGAATACTTAACCAATATTCACTTAAGGGAGATGCTACTACTTTTTCTTCTTCGCTAGAGGCATGGATAAATTTATTGTCTCCAATATAAATGCCAACATGTCCTGGATAGCGATTGGTTGGGGTAGGACTATTATCTTCTAGAGATTGTCTATGGAAAAAGAGAATATCTCCTGGTTCTAGTAAGGGGATATATTTCTTTTTTTTGCTATCGTTTTCTTTATATTGTTTTAAGTTTCCGATAGGACTAGTCATTTGTTTGGTGGTGCTGCCTATTCCGTAACCATTTTGTTCAATATCTATATTAAATAGTTCTTTATAAACATAAAGGGTAAGTCCTGCACAGTCGAAGCTGTCTGGTCCTGTATCTCCCCAAATATAGGATTTATTTAATTGAATGTTTAAGAAATCAAGAATATTTTTTTGATATAATTCTTTCATAATCCCTCCAATTTATATTATGTTATTTGTTGTAAAAAAAGAAATAGGACATATAATTTAGTATGAATGGTTATTTATTGATTAAGGGAATTATTATTGGAATTGCTAAGATTGTTCCAGGATTTAGTGGGGCAGTACTGATGATTTCTTTTCAACTTTATGATAGAGCAATTCATGCGATAACGAATTTTTTTTCTAATTGGAAGGAGAATTTTTGGTTCTTACTTTCTTTGGGGACTGGTGTTTTAATTGGGGTTATTTTGTTTAGCAGGGTTATTTTGTTTTTATTAACAAGGTATTATTTTTATACTTTTTTGTTCTTTTTGGGACTGATTGTGGGAGGAATTCCTATTATTTGTCAGAATATTAAAAAGCGGTGGTGTTATTTTTATACTTTTTTGACGGTTGTTTTTATGCTTATTTCCTCTTTTCTTTTTCGAGGGGTGAATTTATTTTCGGAAAATACTTATCCATCATTTTTCCGGTTTATTTTGGGAGGATTTATGGAAGCAGTTGGTACGATTGTTCCTGGGGTTAGTTCGACGGCGCTTCTTATGTTAATTGGTGTTTATGATGATTATATGAAGGCGATTTCTTTTGTTTTTGTTCCTTCTTTATGGGAAAAAAATTTTTCTTTTTTCTTCTTTTTTGGAGTAGGTCTTTTTATTGGAATTATTCTTCTTACTTTATTGATTGAATATTTATTTCAACGAAAAAAAGAGGAGACTTATTCTGTTATATTGGGAATTTCTCTTGGTACGATTTTGTTGCTTCTTTTTTCTTTAATTCCTTATATTAGTAGTGTATTTTCAGTAACTATGGGAGTTATACTTTTTTTTCTAGGATTTTTTCTTACTTTAAAATTGGGGTAGAAAAAAAGGATTATTTCTTTTTCCATAATCCTTTTAGTCCTCTAATTTCTTTAGAAAGGGGCATGAAGGGTTTAAAATCAATATGTGGAAAAGCATGTAATAGTCTGCTTTGAAAGATTTTATGTCCTTCAGCCATTTTTTGATTGACGAGATTTTTAAATTCTTGCGTAGAATCTTTTTTGATGTCGATATTAGAAAGGGTGTTTTTAAATCTTTTCATGATATCGACAGATAGGATGGTGTCTATTACGAAGATGATAAATAAAATTATGCTAATGATGGTTAGAACGGAAGGGTTAATTTTATTTAAAAGACTATTTAAGATAGGGTGAGTAACGTAGATGATTAGGACACCACCTAGGCCAAATAAAATGGCATTTTCTCCGCATACTCGTCCGTTTAAATTGAATTTTTTTTCGCTGTAGTCCCATAATCTGGTTTTGAATAGTTTTTCCATGATATAGCTTGTTAAGTATTCTAAGATACTACAAATTACTACCCCTAGTAGAAAGACGGTAACAATGTTGTCTTTGTATTGTTCTAAGTAGAGAATCATTCCTAGGGAACCGTAGCCGTAGATTGGGCAATAAGGTCCAATTAGGAAGCCTCTGTTGACAAAATGAATGGGTTTTGAATGAATACTAACAAAGAATGATTCTACGAGCCATCCAATTACGGAATAGGCAAAAAAAATCATAAAGTAATAAAAAAATGTTTGAATAATTTGCATTGTACAACTCCTTTACTGTTAAAGTATATCATTTTTTTTGTATTGAAACAACTATTTCATTTGAAGATGTGTTGATTCTTTTTTCTTATTAGTTAATTTAGGTCGATATTCGTGTTAATTATGGTATTTTAGATATGTAGAAAGTAGTGATAAGATGCGTGGTAAGTTGATTGTTTTAGAGGGAACAGATTGTTCTGGTAAAGAAACACAAGCAAATAAATTAGTAGAGCGATTAAATGAGATGGGGATGATTTCTCAAAAGTTATCTTTTCCTAATTATGAAACGCCAACGGGAAAGATTATTGGTTCTTGTTATTTGGGGAAGGAAGAATTATGTAGTAAGTATTTAAAAAATAGTAATGGTTGGTTTGAGGAAGGCGCTAGTAATGTGGATGGGATGGTTTCTTCTCTTTATTATGCCGCTGATCGAAAGTATAATATTTTGGAGTGTGAAAGGTTATTAGCGTCTGGTGTGAATGTTATTTTAGATAGATATACTTTTTCAAATATGGCACATCAAGGGGGAAAGATTAGTGATCAACGGGAGAGGTTTCAATTTTTTAAAAAGATTGAGACATTGGAGTTTGATATTTTGGAGTTGCCTAAGCCTGATTTGGTGATATTATTGTATGTTCCTTATCAAGTAACTTTAGCTTTGCAGGAAAAGAGAGAAAAAAATACTTTGCTCGATCAAAACGAGAAGGATAAAAAACATTTAAAGAGAGCAGAACAGACTTATTTGGAATTAAGAGCTTTATATCATTTTAAAATGGTGGAGTGTGCATATCAACTTGAGATGAGAAAAATAGAGGATATTCATGAGGAAGTTTTTGAAATTGTAAGTGAATTTTTGGGGTAATTTTTGATGAGAATATGGAGTAAATTTTTACGCTTTGGTCTATTTTTGTTTCTTTTTTTTGCGATTTCTTTTTATTTATACCGGCTTAGGCCGATTACAGATGATGAGTTATATAATTATGGATATGTCCATAATATCATGTCTGGGTTAGTACCTTACCTTGATTTTAATATGATTGTTTGTCCTTTATTTTTTTATCTGATGATTCCTTTTTTTTGTCTGTTAGGAGATAAGTTAATTGTTTATCATTTTATTCTTTCTTTTTTGATTACTTTTATTTTTTATGAAGGTTTTAGGAAGATTGGCTATCAAATGGTAGTGGTATTAGGATTTATTTTATTTTATCCTTATGCTGGTTATAATGTTTTTTGTCTCTTTTTATTATTTTTGATGATATTTTATCAGGATAGGGAATGGATGAAGAAGTTTAGGCCGTTATTTATTATTATGATGTTTTTGACCAAGCAGACGTTAGGATTGATGATTATTCCAAGTTTTATTGAAACAAAGCAACGAAAGAGACTGGTTCTAATTTATTTGGTTTCTATTTTATTTTTTCTTTTATACTTCGTTTCTTTTAATAGTTTTTTTTCTTTTTTTAATTATTGCTTTTTGGGGATGTTTGATTTTACTTCGAAGAATGGGACATCCATTTCTCCTTTGATGATAGCAGAGTTTATGATTATGGTTTTATTATTTCTTTTTTATTTAAGAAGTCTGGATATTCATTTTCTTTATTTATTCTTTTTTCAAATTATTGTTTTTCCAATTGTAGATTATCTTCATTTTTGTATTGGAGTTGCGCCAGTTGTTTATTATTTTCTTTTGTATTTTAAAAATAAAAAAATTGTTTCTCATCATATTTTTACTTTTTCTTTTGTTATTGCGTTAACTTTGCACTTTGTTTTATTTTCTTCTATTGATTATTCTCTTTTTTCTTGGTATTCTGTTCATAATTTTATGGAAGGACGTCTTGCTGCTAATTCGACATATTCTTTGATTCAAACGGTTGATTCTAATATTTCTTTTGAAAAACAAATTTTTGTTTTAGGAAATTTCTCTTATTTGGTGAAATTAAATTTAGATATTCCTATTAATCGTTATGATAATATTAATCAAGGAAATATGGGGTATCGTGGAGAATGGGTATATATTGATAATATTCGTAAGACTTGTCAAGAGAAGGAATGTGTTTTTCTTTTAAATGATAATGAGGCTACGGGAAAGAACCGTTCACAGACAAGTAGGAAAATTTTAAATTACGTTAAAAATCATTATTCTTTAGTTTATTCGTCATCTTCTATTGATGTATATAAAAATTAGTAAGATAGTAGTTGAGAATTAAATGATTTATTTTATTTAGAAAAGTAGATTTCAAATTTTTTCTTAAAAATACTAGAATGATTTTTTGTTACAGTTTAGTCTGATAAAATAAGAAATAAAATGTTTTTTTCGTAAAAAAGAGTTCAAAAGTAGAAAAAAAGTTGAAAGATAGTCAAAAAATTATATTTTCAATTTATGGATATATTTTCAATTCATAGATATACTTTTAAAATATTAAATTGACTTTTTGCTGATAAGGCTTTATCTACAAAATTCATTTTCTTGACTGAACTGGAACAATTTTTTTGGGGTGATTATCATAATAATCTTGCTTTTTTAGATTTGTTTTGTTATACTCCTGAGTTTGACAGTTTTTGAAGGTTAAAAACTCCCTATCCCTTATTTTATAAGGGTTTAGAGAGCTTTTT
>CAKPBH010000015.1 GCA_934140355.1 uncultured Bacilli bacterium
CAAAGCATAAATCCAGTTCCATCAGTAAATCCGGTAATGGAACAGCCGCAAAGCATAAATCCAGTTCCATCAGTAAATCCGGTAATGGAACAACCACAAAGCATGAATCCAGTGCCACCGGTGAACCCAGTAATGGAACAACCACAAAGCATAAATCCAGTTCCCACGGTAAATCCAGTAATGGAACAACCACAAAGCATAAATCCAGTTCCACCGGTAAATCCAGTAATGGAACAACCACAAAGCATAAATCCAGTTCCATCAGTAAATCCAGTAATGGAACAGCCACAAAGCATAAATCCAGTGCCAATGGTAAATTCTGGCGATATTTCTGATGAAAAAAATTCTAGCCAGGCAAATAACAATGAAATTTTTACTACTAATGGTGCTCAACCATTTGACATTAATAGTATGTTTGCTAATAATAAATAATGAAGAAGGGAGTTAATCATGGACGAGAATAAAATGAATAATACAAATCTCCAAAATACTTATCGAGCTACCAGTAATTTAAATGTTGATATTGAAAATCCACAAATTCGTATGAATAGTGCTGTAGGCATGAATATAACAAATAATAATGTTGACTCTCAAAATTATGGTACAACTTCAAATAATAGTTTTTATAATAATAGCTATTCACCATCATCATTTGAGCAAAATAGTTCTGTAAATGATAATAATTTTAACTCTCTACCTTATCAAAATAACGATTCAATTCTAAATTCCCAAAACAACCAATTTATCACTAACTCAGTTAATAATTTAGAAAAAAGAGAAAATAGTGGAAGTCAAGAGGGACAATTTATTAATAGTTCTCTTTTAAATTCTTCTAATATTTTACCTTCGGAAGATTATCATTCAAATAACCAATATACTACAGCGCAATATGAACCAACTATGGAGGAAAACAAAAAAAAGGAACCATTCCAAATTCCTTCCGAAGTAAAAGTTACAGGATTCATTGTATTCATTTTATTAATTTTTATATTATTAATGCCTTATGTTTATGATTTTATCAAAAACATACAACTAGCACTTACAAGATAATTCGATAATTTTATTCATATCATCATCATTAGCCATAATATTTTTATGATTTTGATGGCATTTCAAACACTTATAAATAATTTTATAGGTGTTTTTATATTTTTCAATTCCAACTGGTTCTAACAATCCATGACAGGTATTTTGACGATCACCCGGATTAATATCAACATGCTTAGAATAAAGACAAAACGGACAATGATCACGTGCAGTATATTTCAGACAAGACACCTCTTGATGACATTTTTCACAAACAAATGGTTCATCTATCATATGAAATTTTTTCATCTACTACCAACTCCCAAGAAATTATAGCATGAATTGTATAATTTGTAAAATAAGATGATATAATATATTGGTGGTAATTTTGAAAAAGATATATCATTTTTTAATTAAAATGTTACTATGTTTTCTCTTGTTTTTAATTCTAGCGATTCTTGCTAAGAATAATAATCAGTACAAAGAGATAATAAAAAAATCCCTTTATCAAGAACAAATTGAATTTTCTAGCATAAAGAAATTCTATAACAAGTATTTAGGAGGAGTTTTTCCTTTAGAGTTCAAATTCTCCAAAAGTACTAGTTACGTCTTTAATGAAAAAATAACTTATCATGAAGCCATCCCTTATCAAGATGGAGTAAAATTAACTGTTACTGAAAATTATTTAGTACCATCCCTTGAAAATGGGATTGTAGTATATATAGGAGAAAAAGAATACTACCAAAAAGTAATCATTATAGAAAATGACTCTGGCACTGATTTTTGGTATGGGAATCTTTGTAATCCTATTGTAAGACTATATGATCAAGTAAAAAAAGGAGATTACCTCGGAAATTCCTGCGATAACAGTATTTATTTCCTTGTAACAAAAAAAAATAAAGTTTTAAATTATCAAGATTATTTACCTTAATGATAAAATATTATATACTAAAAGTAAGGAGCGAAGTATTATGCAACAGTTAATTGAAATAAAAGGAATTGGACCCAAAAAGATCTTAGCTTTAAATAAACTAGGTATTTATACAGTAGAAGATTTAGTAACTTACTATCCTTATAAATATAATATTTTAAAAAGAACAAATATGCTTAACGCACAAGATGGAGACAAAGTAATTATTGATGGTATAGTAGAAAATTCACCGACAGTTGTTAATACTACTACTACATTCTTAAAAAAAATTATCTTTCGCTTATCCAACGACAAGGGAATTTATCAAATTTGTGTTTTTAATCACGAATATTTATGTCGTGAATTATTTTTAGGAAAGAAAATCATCGTCATAGGAAAATATGACCAAAAAAGAAATACAATTATTGCTTCTGAAATCCGAAAAGGAATACTCTCTAACCAGTCCACCATTGAAGCTGTTTATTATCAAAAAGAGGGGATAAACAGCAAAGTGTTCTCTTCAATGATAGAAATGGCTTTAGCATCTAACCCAGTCTTAGTAAATAATATCCCAAATTACCTTCAAGAAAAATATCATTTTCAAGATAAATTAACAATATTAAAAGAAATTCACCATCCTACTAGTACAATGAATTATTTACATGCTCGTCAACAAATTAAATATGAAGAATTATTTTTATATTTATTAAAAATTCAAGCCTTAAAAAACCATCATCAAGAGGAAAAAAAAATCATCAGAAAAAAATTCTCCGAACAAAAAGTATTAGGTTTTATCAGTACTTTACCATTTCAATTAACGAAAGATCAAATAACTACAGTAAAAGAAATTCAACATGATTTAACCTCTCCATTTGTAATGAATCGCCTTATTCAAGGAGATGTTGGAAGTGGCAAAACAATTGTGGCATTTTTAGCGGCTTACATGAATTATCTTTCTCAAAGTCAAACCGCTCTTATGGTACCAACTGAAATTTTAGCCATCCAACATTATCAAAATGCAAAAAAGATCTTTCAACAAGAAAAAATAAACATTGCTCTTCTTACTTCTAGCACCCCTAAAAGCGAAAAAGAAAAAATTTCCCAAAAGCTATCAGCAGGCGAAATTCACTTTATTATTGGAACGCACTCCCTAATTCAAGAAAATATTTACTTTCATCACCTAGGGCTAATTATCACAGATGAACAGCACCGATTTGGTGTAAATCAAAGAAAACTTTTAAAAAGTAAAGGAGTTTCTCCAGATATTTTGTCAATGAGTGCAACGCCTATTCCAAGAACTTATGCACTAACTCTATATGGAGATATGGATGTTTCCAATATTAAAACAAAACCAACTGGTAGAAAAGAAATTATTACCAAATCTCTTTTAGAAAGTGAAATAAAAGATGCTCTATACTTGATGAAAAAAGAGTTAAACCATCATCACCAAATCTATGTTATCGCCCCTTCAATTGAATCATCAGAAAAAAATGAATTGAATAATGTTGAAATTTTAAAAAAGAAAATGAATCTTGCTTTTGGAAAAATTGCAACAATAAAAGTTGTCCATGGAAAAATGAAACCAAATCAAAAAGAAGAAGTTATGCATGATTTTGAAATGGGAAAAGTTAACATTCTAATATCAACTACCGTAATAGAAGTGGGAGTTAATGTCCAAAATGCCTCAACAATTGTTATCTTTCAAGCAAATTTTTTTGGACTATCAACACTTCACCAGTTAAGAGGACGAGTGGGAAGAGGAGATATTCAAAGTTATTGTCTTTTAATTTCTAAAGAACCATCTGAGCGATTAAAATTCTTGGAGAAAACCACTGATGGATTTCAAATAAGTGAATATGATTTCAAAACAAGAGGTGAAGGAGATTTGTTTGGTACGAAACAAAGTGGTGAGGCAATTTTAAAAATGGCTAACATAAAGAAAGACTTTGCCATGTTATTAAAAGTAAAAGAAGATGTTTATCATTTTTCTATAAATCAAAAAGAAGAATTTTTAGCTCTAGTAAATTCTAAAGAAAAATCTTCTTAAATTCATTAAAATACTCATTATTATTTTTCTTAATTTAAGTAATTTTATAGAAATAAGAAAAATTCATGTTATACTAATAGTAACAATAGTAAATAGGAGATAAAAGAATGAATAAAACCAATCATTATATTGCGACCATCATTCCTGGAAAACGAGTGATTTTTACTTCAAACGATCAAGTTTATATCAAGAAATATAGAGAAAAAAATAAAAAGAGAATGAAGGAGTATGTTACAGCAGAAAGTGTGAATATTACCTGTAATAACCTTGATGATAATTTTGTCATCATAGAATCTAATAGTCACATATTTTACAATAAAATAGTATTAAATTTAATTTTTACAGGAATGATTCTAAGCCTGTTATTAGCAATGATAATGAGCTACTTTTATACGGTTCCAGAACCTCACTTTTATATTTATAAAAGATTAACAATAGTTTTTATTATCACTTTTTTTGTATTAATGTTTTCTTTGATAATCTACGTACTATATGTAGCGTTATTCCAAACAAAAAAAATTTATAAAAATTATACCCAGACAGTCGAAGGAGAAATGATTGATTACAAAAGAATAGAACATCAACACCGAGTAGAAGATACAACACATTGTGATTACTATATGATGTATAAATATAAATTACCAAATGGAGATATTATTCATAGCGTAGTCAGTAATTATTCAGCCAATTTATTATATAAAGATTATCCATTAGGGAAAAAAATAATGATCAAATACAATCCTAATATGCCATGTGAATCATGTCTATTAGATGAATATGAATCTATTTTCAAAAATCATGCTTTCCTTAAAAATTCAGTATTTAATATAGAAGCGATAGCCAAAGTAACAAATATAAAAACAATTTGTATTGATGAAGAAATGCCAGAGTTTTTAAAACCATATAATTTAGTAGATTATATAGAATGTGAATATCAAGTAAATCAAGTATTATATAAAACCTACAGTAAGTTTGCTGTTCCTCATCAACGATTTTCTATTGGTGATGAGCTAATAATATTTATAGAATATACTAATATTCAAAGTTTTTATTGCGATATTCCTAAAAAATTTAGTAATCTTGATCCTTATGATTATTAAAAAAAGAAAAAAATCATCACAATCTTATTTATAGTGAAAAAATGGAAAAATATTTTGAATAAATTTTCCACTTTTCTTTTATTTTAATTAAATTTATTATATAATGAAATAAGCAAGGTGATAAAATGAAAAAAAGAAAAAATTTAAAAAATAGACGTCTCTTTTTAATCCTTTTAATCGTAATTATTGTATTAGCATTACTTTTCTACACTGTAAAAAAAGATAGAAATCTAAATACATTTGAATCATTTATTAAAGATATTATCGTTGAAGTAGAAAAAATCATCTATAAACCAATCAGCGGATTCAATAATATGATAGAAGAATTTACCTCTCTCAAAAATGTCAAAAAAGAAAATCAAATTCTAAAATCAAACGTAGAAAAAATGGAGTCAACAGAAGCAGAAAATATCGAACTAAAACAAGAAATTGAAAGATTAAAAGAAGAATTAAATATTGAACACGTCTTAACGGATTATGATTATTTAAATGCAACCGTTATTAGTAGAAACTCGTTCTATTGGTATAATATGTTAACCATTGACAAAGGAAGCCATAACGGAATTAAAGAAGGAATGGTAGTAATTAATTCTACGGGATTAATTGGAAAAATTACGAATGTTTCTACCTTTTCTTCTGATGTAAAGTTAATTACGACAAATGATACCAATAATAAAATATCAGTAACGGTTACGAATGGAGATACCAAACTAACCGGCATTATTAATGGCTATGACTACGAAAAAGGCCTACTTACCGTCGAAGGAATTAGTAATACGGCAACCGTTAGTAATGGAGACTATGTCTATACCTCAGGATTAGGAGGCGTATTCCCGAGTGGAATTTTAATTGGTAAAGTCGAAAATATTACGACAGATGTTTATGATTTATCAAAAATTATCAATGTAAAACCATCAGCCAAATTTGATGATATTAATTTTGTAACCATTTTAAAAAGGAATGATGCCTCATGATGGTTCTTAGCATTATTTTAATTATTTTCTCTTATCTTTTTCAAACCATTTTTTCCAATTATATTGGTTACACCTATCAAAGTTTGTCATGGCTTACAACACTTTATACCGTAATTTCTCTTCTAGTCATTAGACCTTACTTTGAAAATGATAAAAAATATCTGCTCATTCTAGGCATAACCGGTTTTGTCAGTGGAATCTCCTACACCAATGCGGCACTTTTGAATACTTGTCTATTTTTAATTGCTTATTACTTTAGCAAATTTTTTCATTTTTATTTTCCCTACAATTATTTAACTATAAATATCAGTACATTAATTGCCATCTTCATTTATCATATTCTTAGTTTTCTATTTTTACTAGCCATAGGCTATGATCATTATAGCTTTAAAATGCTACTAGAAATATTACTTCATAGCGTGCCAATGACCATAATTTATACAACATTATCCTATTTTGTTGTAGACTCGCTTTATCATAAATTTTCTCTTCGTGAAGTAAAATAGAAAAATTTACATTTAAATAGCACTTGTGCTATAATAAAAAAGAAAGTTAAGGTGGATGATGAATTTTGAAAAGAAAAATACTTTAATGATTTTAATTGCAGGTAAAGCTAGAAGTGGAAAAGGAGAAGTCGCGAAAATTTTTGAAGAAGAATTAAAAAAAGAAGGGAAGAAGGTAGTCATCTCCCCTTATACAAAGTATTTAAAAAGATATATTTATGAAATAACTGGAGAGTATTGTGAGAAGAATAAACCCAGAGATTTACTTCAAAAGTTAAGCAGTGAACTAATCAAGAAAGAATTAAATAACCAAGACTTCTTTATCAACAGACAAATAGAAGATTTATCATTTTATTCTTATTTTATGGATGTTGTCCTAATTCCTGATGTTAGATTTAAAGAAGAAATTGAAGAAATAAGAAAAAAGTTCTCTAATGTCCTAGCCATTGGCGTTGAAAGAAAAAACTATTTAAGTATTTTAACCAAAGAACAACAAGAAGATATTACCGAAACAGCCCTAGATAATTACAAAGACTATGATTATTTACTGGAAAATACTTCCTTAGAAAGTCTTTATAGAGAAGTATTAAAAATAATAGAAAATTTAAGAAAAGAGGAAAGAATATGAATAAGATTATAGCCATTGTTGGAATGTGTGGAAGTGGAAAAAGTGTTGCTTCAGATTTATTAGTAGAAAAAGGATATCAAAAAGTATATTTTGGTGGCGTAACTTTAACAAAATTAAAAGAAAAAGAATTAGAAGTTACTCCTGAAAACGAGAAAATGATGCGTGAAAAATTAAGAGAAGACCTAGGGATGGGAGCTTTTGCTAAAATTTTGTTGCCGCAAATTAAAGAATTATCCTCTCATGGCAATGTCGTTTTAGATGGTTTATATTCTTGGGATGAATATAAAATCTTAGATGACGAATTAGGCAAACAAATGAAAACAATTGCTATCATTTGTGATAAAAAAATTAGATACAAAAGACTTTCCTCAAGAGAAGTAAGACCATTAACAAAAAAAGAAGCGCAAAATAGAGATTTAGCCGAAATTGAGAATATTGCCAAAGCACCCCCAATTGCTTATGCAGACTATTTTTTATTCAATAATGGAACTTTAGAAGAATATCAAAAAAGATTAGAAGAAATATTAAAAGAAATATAATGGAGTAGTGATAACAATGAAAAAAATGACAAGTGAACAAATTATAAGAACATATATTGACTTTTTTGTAAGTCATGGACATCTAGAAGTACCAAGTGCTTCTCTAATCCCTAAAGATGACCCTAGTGTTTTATGGATAAACGCAGGCGTAACCCCACTAAAAAAATATTTTGATGGTAGTGTTGTTCCAAAAAACAGAAGGTTGACAAGTTGCCAAAAATGCATTCGTACTAACGATATCGAGAATGTTGGGGTAACAGCAAGACATCATACTTTCTTTCAAATGTTAGGAAATTTCTCGGTTGGTGACTATTTTAAAAAGGAAGCACTAACTTGGGCATTTGAACTTTTAACTAGCGAGGAATACTTTGGTTTTGATAAGAATAAATTGTATATGACCGTCTACCCTAAAGATAGTGAAGCTTACGATCTATGGATAAGTCTTGGCGTTGACCCAACCCATATTATCAAATTAGAAGGAAATTACTGGGAAATCGGGGAAGGACCAAGTGGACCTGATAGCGAAATCTTTTATGACCGTGGGGAAAAATTTGATAAAGATAACTTGGGTATTCGTCTTTTAGAAGAAGATATCGAAAATGATAGATATATTGAAATATGGAATAATGTTTTTAGCCAATATAATGCTATTCCAGGGATTCCTCGTGAAGAATATAAAGAACTTCCAAGCAAAAACATTGATACCGGTATGGGGGTAGAGAGAATGGCTTGTATCATGCAAGGTGCTATTACTAACTATGAAACCGACCTTTTCTTACCAATTCTAGATAAAATTGCCGAGTTAAGTGGTATTCCATATGAGGGTCAAAAAGAATTCAAAGTCATCGCCGACCATATTAGAACCCTAACATTTGCCTTATCAGATGGGGCGACTTTTGAAAATTATGGAAGAGGATATGTTTTAAGAAGATTACTACGTCGTTCAGTCATGATGAGTAGAAAGTTAAATATTAATCGTACCTTCTTAGCAGAACTGGTTGATATTGTAATGGAAAAATACGGAAATATTTACCCAGACCTTTTACCAAACAAAGAATTAATCAAAAAAGAAATCACGAAAGAGGAAGATCTATTCCATAAAACCCTAATCTCTGGTGAAAAAAGACTACAAGAATTATGTTCTAATAATCAGTCAAAATCTATCTCTGGATCTGATGCCTTCAAGTTATATGATACTTATGGTTTTCCTATAGAATTAACAATAGAATATGCTGCTGAACTAGGATTTAGTGTAGATAAAGAAGAATTCTATAAACATATGGAAATGCAAAAAGTAATGGCAAGACAAAATCGAAAAGTAGTTAGTAGCATGAATCTTCAAAATGAATTACTAATGAACTATAAAAAAGAAAGTAAATTTATTGGCTATGAAAAATTAGGAAATCAAACAATTGTAATGGATATCATGAAAGATAATGAATTTGTCGACGAATTAACCGATTCCGGATACGTTTTTTTAGAAGAAAACCCATTTTATGCAGAATCAGGTGGTCAAATCTATGATACAGGATACTTGAAAAATGACTCTGTTAAAGCAGAAGTTGACGAAGTCATTAAAGCTCCTAATAAACAACATTTATTGCATGTCAATATCTTGGAAGGAACTTTAAAAAAAGGAAGTACTGTCTTAACTCACGTTATGCAAGAGCGACGAGAAGAAATTATGAAAAATCATAGTTCGACCCATTTACTTCAAAAAACATTGCAAGAATTTTTAGGAAGTAATGTTCACCAAGCTGGAAGTAGAGTAGATGAAAATAGTTTTCGTTTTGACTTTACCTATCACGGAAGATTAAATGATGATTTAATTATGAAAATTGAAGAAAGAGTAAACGAAAGAGTAAATGCAAATGTAGATACCAAAATAGAATATTTATCTCTAGAAGAAGCCAAGAAAAAAGGCGCTATGGCTCTTTTTGACGACAAATATGGAGATGTTGTTCGCGTTGTAACAATTGGAGATTCCATCGAATTATGTGCCGGAACTCACGTTAAAAATACCAAAGAAATTGAAAAAATTGCGATTATTTCTGTAGAAAATAAAGGAGCAGATACCTTTAGAATGGAAGGAACAACCAAAAATCATATCCAGGAATTGCTCCAAGTTGCCATTGACCCTTATCAAAAAGAAATCAAAAAACTATTAACTAAAGCCAAAAACATTTTATTAGAAGCCAAAGAAAAAAATATCGTCCTAGATTTTGATTATCAGTTTGAAGATGAAGAATTGATAAGTTACCAAAGTATTGTTTCATATAAGGAAAAATTAAAAGAACTAAAAGAAGAAATCAAAAAATTAGAAAAAGATTACAAAACGCTAAAAATGCAAAATTCCATTACGGATATCACAGCATTTACAACCAATATGGAAATTATTGATGGAATGAAAACAAGTATTGTCATTCTAGAAGATTATGATATTGATAGCATGAAAAGTATTGCTGATGCTATCATCAATAAATATGATAACTGTTTCGTCTTATTAGCAAATACCAAAGAAAATCATGTCAATATTATTGCTAAAGCAAATACTGATAAAGTAAATTGTGGTGCTATTGTAAAGGAACTATCGATAAAATGCAAAGGCAATGGTGGTGGAAGTAAATTTTTCGCTCAAGGAGGCGGAAGCGAAGCAGCGTTGTTAGCAGAATACTTAAACGAAATAAAAACCACATTAAAAAATAATTAGTGTCAAATCAAAACAAAACCCTTAACAAGTAATTAATTTTATAGTATACTGATATCAAGCAGGTGAGTGATGAAAAAAATTAGTTATTTAATTCTGATATTTCTTATCCTATCAGGTTGTGAAAATAAAGAAGAACAGTCAAAAAATAATTATATTGCCTATAAAAATAATTTACTTGAAATAGATCATTATACCAAATCTATTCCATTAGATATTATTGTCAATATAGAAAGAAAAGATAATCAGACCGTAGATTATCAAGTAACTTTCCAAAATCCAAAAGAAAATATGCATGAGATTAAGGCTATGGTTGTAAACAATTACAACAATGAAGACGTTTTTCCAACAATCGGTCTTTTTGATGAGACAGAAGAATTACTAATAAACAGTCAAGAAAAAAATAAATTAGAATTATCAGGAACAATTGAAACAACCAAAAATATAAGTGACTTAAAATTAAATTTAAAAGTATGGATAGAGTACCAAAACGACGCAGGAGAGAAAAAAGAAATATACTATCAAGTATAGACCACTTTGTAATAAAGTGGTTTTTCTATAGCAAATTCTTTATTAAAAGAACAAAAAAATTGACAAAAAATTGATAAACTTGGGAATAAAATAAAAGTGGTGATTATTTTGAAAGTAAAACTATTTGACGAATCGCACGAAAAAGATTTAGAAGAAGATATCAATAATTTTATCAAAGAAAAAGAACCTGATATTATTGATATCAAGTTTAGTGTTTCTAATGCCATCTATGGAGAAGAACAAATTTATTGTTTCTCAGCTTTGATATTGTACAAATAAAAATATAGAACCTTCCGTTAGGCTCTATATTTTTTCATTATTATCTCTAGAAGTATTTTTACATAATAACAAATTTACCATCCTGATAATCAATAGAAATAGAAGAATTATATTTGATTTTATCATTTAAAATCTCGTTAGCGATTAATGACTCAATATTTCTTTGAACAAATCTTTTAATTGGTCTTGCTCCATAGTTCTCATCATAAGAAGCATCAATAATCTCGCTCTTAGCCTTATTGGTAAGAGTAATCTTAATTCTTTTATCTTGAAGTCTATCTTCAATTTCTAAGACAATCTTATCCAAAATTCTAGTAACGACATCACGAGATAGAGAATGGAAAATAATAATTTCATCAATTCGATTAATAAATTCAGGCTTAAAAGTACGATGTAATTCTTGCATAACCATCTCATTAGCGTTCTCTTTGTCACTCAAGATATATTCACTTCCCAAATTAGAAGTCATAATAATAATGGTATTCTTAAAATCAACCGTTCTTCCTTGACCATCCGTAATTCTTCCATCGTCCAAAATTTGTAGAAGAATATTGAAAACATCTTTGTGTGCTTTTTCAATTTCATCAAACAATATAATGGAATAAGGATTTCTTCGAACTGCCTCTGTCAATTGTCCACCATCATCATAGCCAACATATCCTGGAGGCGAGCCAATCAAACGAGCAACAGAATGAGGTTCCATATATTCACTCATATCAATACGAATCATATGTCTCTCATCATCAAAAAGTTCATAGGCAAGCGTTCTAGCAACTTCCGTTTTTCCAACACCAGTAGGGCCTAGAAAGATAAACGAACCAATCGGACGTTTAGGATCTTTAATTCCAGCCCTTGCTCGAATAATTGCCTCGCTAACCAAATGAATTGCATTTTCTTGACCAATTACACGCCTATTCATATTTGCTTCCAAGTTCAACAATTTATCTCGTTCACTACCAACTAGTTTTTGTACAGGAATTCCCGTCCATTTTGAAATAATCGCTGCAATATTTTCTTCATCGACTGTGTCAGACAAAATATCATTTTTATTTTGTTTGTTCAATTCCAAAAGTTCACCTTCCAGTTTAGGAATGACTCCATGCCGTAGGCGAGCCGCTGCTTCTAAATCATAATTTGCCTCAGCAATTTCCAATCTGTAATTTGCTTTTTCAATTTCCTCTTTCTTTTTACTAATAGCACTATTAACCCTTTTCTCATCTTCCCAAGCCGCACTAATTTCTTTTTCTTTGGCACGCAAAGTACTTAAACTTTTTTCAATCTCTAATTTTCTGGCTTTAGAGATATCATCTTTTTCTTTTTTTAAGGCTTCCATTTCAATTTGAAGACGCATAATCTTTCTCGTTAATGCATCCAACTCAGTAGGGACGGATTCCATTTGCACTTTAATTGTAGCACACGCTTCATCGACCAAATCAATTGCTTTATCTGGTAAAAACCGACTTGTAATATAACGATCTGATAAAGTAGCTGCCGCTACCAATGCCCGGTCTTTGATATTTACTCCATGATAAACTTCAAATCTAGACTTCAAGCCCCTTAAAATAGTAATGGTATCAATAACGCTCGGTTCATTCACTTGTACTTTTTGGAATCTCCTCTCCAAAGCACCATCTTTTTCAATATACTTACGATATTCATTTAAGGTTGTAGCCCCAATACAATGAATTTCACCTCTAGCAAGCATTGGCTTTAACATATTTCCGGCATCCATTGCTCCATCAGCACCACCAGAACCAACAATCATATGAATCTCATCAATAAACATAATGATATTGCCACCACTATTTTTTACTTCTTTTAAGACCGCTTTTAATCGCTCTTCAAATTCACCACGATATTTTGCTCCAGCAATTAAAGAACCCATATCAAGCTCCCACACGGTTTTTCCTTTTAGACTATTAGGAACATCTCCCTTAACAATTCGATTAGCAAGCCCTTCAACAATAGCGGTTTTTCCAACACCAGCCTCGCCAATTAATACAGGATTATTCTTCGTTTTCCTAGATAAAATTCTAGTAATACTTCTAATTTCTTCATCTCTTCCAATGACAGGATCAATTTTTCCATCACGAACCATCTGAGTGATATCTCGTCCATATTTTAGAAGAGGTTTTACTTCTTCTAGCGTAGAATCATTTTGCATAATTATCCCACCTTTCTTAAAAATATAAGTCTATTATAACACTTTTTTAGCAATTGTCAATGTTAATTGCTAAAAGTTCCTTAATGGTTAAAAAAATTCTTGACAATAGAAAAGAATAGTGTTAGAATAGTTAACCAATTAAGGGAAAGAGCAAAAAGAAGAGTTGGATAGAGATAAATACTTTCCCATCACGTAAGTGGGTGGTAATGTGAATAGAGTCAAGATTAAAAGAAAGATTGTTTTTAGTTTAGTTTTAATTATCGTTGGAATTTTCCTTCTAGCAAATGATTTTATCGTTGAAAAACGAGAAAAAGTTTTTAGTGCCACTAATTTGGAATTAACCAAAATTTTAAAAGAAGAAGAATCCCAAAAATTAGAAAATCAACAAACGGAGAATCAGGCAAATTTCAAACAAGATACAAAAGACACAACATCACCTGTAGAGTCAGATTATGAAACATACATAGGAATTCTAGAAATTCCTAAAATCAATTTTAGCAAAGGATTTTATCAAAAAGGATCAGAATTAAATAATGTAAAGTTTAATCTTAAGATACTAGATTCTTCTAATTATCCAGACGAAGAAAAAGGAAATACCATTATTATTGGTCATTCTGGAAATTATAGTAATAGTTATTTTGCTAATCTCTACCAACTTGCTGTAGGAGATAGTGCTTCTATTACTTATAAGAATAAAAAATATCATTATAAAATAGTAAATATTTATGATGACCTTAAGGATGGTACCGTAACAATCTACAGAGATGAGAGTAAAACATGCCTAACTTTAATTACCTGCACGAAAGATGATGAAACAAAGCAAACAATTTATATACTAGAGCTAGACAATATAGAATAGGGGGGAAGATAATGAAATATACAAGTATTTTTGAAAAAATAGTTCATTTAGTTTCTATGTTGAGTACATCTTGGACGAATTTTGCTTTTTTAATAATTATTTTCTTCTTAATTTTTCTTTTTACAAAGAAAAAAATTTCTAAAAAAGTATTTTTTATATTAGCAATCATTAGTAATTTTATTTTACTTTTCTATATTATTGCTACCAATGATATTTTTTTAGGAAAATTGGGAAATGATATTATTGATAATATCTTTCAAAATATTTATTTTCCTTCTACTTATGCATATTTATTTATCTATCTATTTATGAATATTAGCGTGTTAGGTAGTTTAATAAATATCAAACACCAAAGTTCATATAAGACAATTCATGCTATTTTCTTTCTTATTCAAAATTTTCTTTTTGCTCTTATTTTAGAAATCATTTCGAATAATAGGATTGAAATTTTCAAAAAAGAATCGTTATTTTCGAATAAAAATTTGATTATATTACTAGAACTTAGTGTTATAGTTTTCATTTTTTGGTTACTTAGTTTACTGGTTACGTATTTAAGTAATGTTCTAACGGAAAGAATTATTTTACGAAAAGAACAAAAAATGCTATCTAAAGAAGATGAACAATTATTGGAAAGAAATTCTCTAGAACTTGAAAATAACCCTCTAAAAGAAAATATTTCCAATACCACAGAAAGTTATCCCAATAATGAAATTCCTAAACCTAGTACTTGCCAGTTTATCCCAACAATGCCAAATAGAACACCATTTGTTGCAAATCCTCAAGTGATAATGGAATCAAAGCCAAATTTAAATTATACCAATTATGATGAAAAAAGTAGTTTTGCAACAACTAATTTTTCTAAATTCAATGAAACATTTGATTTAAGCTCATTCATTCCACAACAACAAGAAAAAACAGTCATCCCAACTTTGAATACGCAAGATACTTTGGATAAAATTTTAACGAATTCTCTACCTTATCTTCAAGAAAATAAAAAAATAGAGTTAGAAAAAGATACATACACACTAAATGATTATAGAATCTTTAATAAAATGTTAAAAGATATAAAAGATCATAATCAAAGTAATTCTCTTACAATCAATAAAGATTTAGAATATCGACTAATTACCAAATATTCTAATGAAAAATATGATTTGTTTAAAAGAATGTTAAAAAATTATTCTCATTAAAAAGGAGGAAGTTATGCTAAATAAAATTTTAAAAATAAATCCTAGTTATTTCATTTTACTAATTTTATGTTTTTTCGTCATCATGATTTCTTTTAAAAAGAAAAATGTAAAGCCAAGAGAGAAAAAAATAGCAGTTATTCTATATTTATTTGTTGCAATTTTTAGCTTTTCTTATATAAATGGTATCATTTCTAGCATTTTTAAATTAGAATATTTATCGGTTAAAATGTATCTGATATTAGTTGTATTAATTAATGCTATTATGTTATTTACTATAAACAAAGATGTAAAATTAGTCTATAAAATTCTAAACTATTCCCTTTTTATTTTAATTACAATCATCTTTGGAGCCACTGTGGCAATTATTATAGGAAATAAAAATAATAATTTTTACTTAATGGATGTTAGTAATGCAATTAATTTAATTGATTTAAGTATGGTTATCTTTGTTTTGTATTTAATCTGCTTATGTTTAACATATATTGGTTATTCTCTATTCGAAGATAAACAAACAAGGGTATTACCATTACCAAAAGAAAAAACGAATGTTAAATTAAAAATAACAAATTTGTTGTCTAGAAAATTTATAAAAAACAAGAAATCTCCTCAGGAAAAGTTAATTTCTAAAGATCAATTACTAAACTTTGATAGAGAGAAAAAATTATATATTAGTGGAGAAGAGTGTAATATTATTTTTGAAGATAGTAACAGGGATAATATTTATAAAAATTATCAGATATTATCTCAAGATATTCATGCAAGAATGATGAATGGATATACCTTAAAAGAAAATAAAATGTTAAAAAGTATTTGTATAAAGCTACAAGTGAATAGTCTAGCAAATATTGATATTTCTAATTTAAGTATTTTAAATAAAATCAGCATTGAAGAATATATGCTCTTAAAAGAGGTTTTTGGAGTAAAATAAGGCACAGTTGGTGTCTTTTTTAATTCTTTTATAATTAATTGTAAGTTAATTTATGATTATCTTTTTATTTTTATGGTAAACTTTTTTATAGAGAATAAGGAGTGAGAATCATGAAGTGGAAGTTAGAGGTAAATCATAAAATACTGATTAGGATTTTGGTTGTTTTAATCTTGTTGGTCATTGGTTATGGAATTGAATGTGCTTTTTTTAAACCTACTGCATTTAATCGCTATATTGCTAGTAATATTTATAAAACGCCTGCTAATTCTGCTTTCCATGATGATAAGTTTTATCAATGTGTTGTTGATAGTTATAATTCTGATAATCATACATCTATTCCTTATACAACTTCTTTAACAGATAGTCAACTAGAAAAAATAAAAAAATTGTCTTGTCGAAGAAAGTCAATAACAGATGCTTCAGGATTAGAAAAATTAATAGCTTTAACGGGATTGGCTGTTTCTGGAAACCAATTAACCAATATAGATGTAAGTAAGAATACTTCTTTAACGTATTTGGAGGCTGAAAATAATCAATTAACCAATATAGATGTAAGCAAGAATACCGCTTTAGAGAATTTGTATGTTTATAGCAATCAATTAACAAATTTAGATGTCAGCAATAATACAGCTTTAACGGTTTTGAATGTTAATGACAATCAATTAGCAAATGTAGATGTAAGCAAGAATACCGCTTTAGAGTATTTGTATGTTTCAATGAATAAATTAACAAATTTAGATGTCAGCAATAATACAGCTTTAACGGTTTTGAATGTTAATGACAATCAATTAGCAAATTTAGATATAAGTAAGAATACGGCTTTAACGGATTTGGATGTTAATGACAATCAATTAACAAATATAGATGTAAGTAAGAATACCGCTTTAAAGAATTTGGTTGTTCGTAACAATCAATTAACAAATTTAGATGTAAGTAAGAATACGGCTTTAACGTATTTGGATGTTAGTGAAAATCAATTAACAAATTTAGATGTAAGTAAGAATACGGCTTTAGCATATTTGTCTGTTCATAGCAATCAATTAATAAATTTGATTGTCAATAGTGTGACCGCTTTAACGGAGTTGGTTGCCTATAACAATCAATTAACAAATATAGATGTAAGTAAGAATACCGCTTTAAAGATTTTGTATGTTTATAACAATCAATTAACAAATTTAGATGTAAGTAAGAATACGGCTTTAGGGAGTTTGCATGTTTATAACAATCAATTAACAAATTTAGATGTAAGTAAGAATACGGCTTTAGTATATTTGTCTGTTTATAGCAATCAATTAACAAATTTAGATGTAAGTAAGAATACGGTTTTAAAAAAATTGTATGTTTATAACAATCAATTAACAAATTTAGATGTAAGCAAGAATACAGCTTTAACGGAATTGGATGTTTATAATAATCAATTAACAAATTTATATGTAAGCAATAATACAGCTTTAACGAAATTGTCTGTTTTCTCCAATCAATTAACAAATTTAGATGTAAGCAATAATACAGCTCTAACGAGTTTGTATGTTTCTAGTAATCAATTAACAAATTTAGATGTAGGCAAGAATACAGCTTTAACGGATTTGGATGTTAGAAACAATCAATTAACAAATATAGATGTAAGCAATAATACAGCTTTAACGGATTTGGATGTTAGAAACAATCAATTAACAAATATAGATGTAAGCAATAATACAGCTCTAACGAGTTTGTATGTTTCTAGTAATCAATTAACAAATTTAGATGTAAGCAAGAATACCGCTTTAAAGATTTTGCATGTTTCTAGTAATCAATTAACAAATATAGATGTAAGCAATAATACAGCTTTAACGCAATTGTATGTTGATAACAATCAATTAACAAATTTAGATGTAAGCAAGAATACAGCTCTAACGAGTTTGTATGTTCCTAGTAATCAATTAACAAATTTAGATTTAAGTAATAACTTGAAGTTATCGATTGGTATTATTTATAGTAATCCATTTTCTATAAAAATTTCTATTTTATTAAATTCTCATTTTAATCTAAATTTTGATAAAGCCGTGAAGTTACCACCACAAATATCTGTTGAGGAGGAATTTGAAACTATAAGTGATGGTTTGCAAAAGAATGATGATGGATTTGTTGGGATAAAGACAGGAACTCAGTCTATTAAAAAAGTTAATAAATATAATGTTAGTAGTTATACTGAAACTTATATTATTGAAGTAGTTGATGTAAAGTCAGATAAATATTTAATTGATAAGAATAGTGATTATTTGATAGTAGGGGGAGAATCGAATGAAGAAATATTAAAGAATATTGTAGTTGAGAATGGTACTGCTGAGATAGAAGGGAAAAATTTGATAATTAAGTGCGGTGATAATATTCCACATATCTTTTTCTTAGTTAAATTACTTTCAGATAAATATGATTTTGGTAAAAATTATGTTTATGTGGGGAGTGATTCTGATAGTGAAGTTCTTAATAATATTACTTTAGAAAATGGAATAAGAGCAAAAATAGAAGCAAATAAATTGTCTATTATTCATGATAAAGCTGGTGAAATTGCATCATTTGATTTGGTTCGTTCACAGTCAAGTTTATATGATTTAGATCATGATTATATTTATTTAGAAAATGCTTCTGAAAATACTATTCTTAATCATATTGAAGTTATAAATGGAACGGCTGCGATAGAAGAAAATGCTTTAGTGATTAAATATCAAGATGAAGTAGTTAAGAAGTATGATTTGGTTTGGGTAAGATCTGATAAATATGATATGAGTCAAAAGAGTTTTTATGTTGGAATAGAATCGAATGATGATATACTTAATAGTATTGAAGTTATTAATGGAACAGTTGTGGTAGATGGAACGGAACTTGTAATCAAACATGGAAATGATGTTGTAAAGCGTTATGGATTGATTCAGACTAAATCTAGTAAATATGATATGAGTAAGAGTTATATTTATGTTGGACAAGATTCTAATGATGTTATTATGAATAATATTGAGGTGAATGCTGATATTTTTATTGATGATAACCGAGATATTTTATCTATATCTTATCAGAATAATGTAGTTATGACTTATCGATTAATTCGTTTAAAAACGAAATATGATTTAAGTAATCATTATCTTTATACTTTAGATGATAATATTTTAGATAATATTGGTAGTAGTTATTATGTTCGAATTGAAGATAATCGTTTAGTTGTTCGTGGTGGTGAGGATGAAATATTAGATGTTATTCCAATTTTAACGCTTACTAGTGATGATTATATCATTACTAATGATTATCTTTATTCGGGATATCGTAATCTTGAGTTAGATAAAATTCATTTGATTAATGTTGATGGGGTAGTAGAAGATGAATATTTAAATATTTCTTATCAAGGAAAAACTCTACAGAAGTTACCAATTTATCATCTTCAATCTAATCATATTATTCGATTTAAAAATGATCTTTTATATATTAAAGATAGTATGGATTATAAGAGTTTTATTAATAATGTTACATTTAATACTACTAATGAATCATTAAAGGCTGAGGTATATCGAGGAGAAAATAAAGTTACTACAGGTAATGTTATAGAGGGAGATACTTTAAAAGTATTTTATCAAGATAAAGAAGTGGATAGTTATACTGTTGGTTATAGAAATGAATATGTATTTTATGATGATAATGCAAATGTTATGCAAACAGATACATATGGTATTGATATATTAAAGAATTTAAGAATTAATGATACTTTTTCAGAGGTAAAGAAATTAATAGAAACAGATGGGGTTATTTCAATTAAAGATAAGAATAATCAAGTATTAGAGGATAGTCATTTGATTAAGACAGGAGATCGAATGGAAATATCATTTACAAGTGCTAATCCATATTTGATTTATTTATCTATTCGAGGAGATGTTACTGGAAGTGGTAGTATTTCTGATGAGGATGTTTTAAAATCTTATCAAATTTTAAGAGGAGAGAAGGTAGATAAATATGTTGAAGTTTCCTCTGATGTTGTTCGTGATGGTGTGATTAAGATTAATGATGTAGCAAAATTACATCAATATGTTAAAAAGAAGATCAATAGTTTGGATTGATTTTCTTTTTATTCTTCCAATTAGCAATAGAGATTATTGACAGAGAAAGTAAGATATGCTATATTACATTATAGTAAGAAAGGGATTTGACAAATGCAAATAAAAAAAATAGAAGTAGGTGAATTAGCTTGTAACTGTTACTTGATTGAAAAAGATAATTGTTGTTTACTAATTGATCCAGGAGATGAATTAGGAAAAATTCAAAATTGGATTAAAGGGAAAAATATTATTGGTATTTTAGTTACTCACAGTCATTTTGATCACATTGGTTGTGTAGAAAAATTACATTCTAAATTTCATTATCCTATTTATAATTTTGAAAATATATTAGATAAAAATTTAACTATTGGCCCCTTTTCTATAGAAGTAATTTACACAAGTGGACACAGTAAAGACTCTGTTTGCTATTACTTTAAAAAAAATAGAGTGATGTTCGTTGGCGATTTTATTTTCAAAGGAACAATTGGAAGATGCGATCTTGAAGGAGGTAATTTTGAAGAAATGTTAGAAAGTATAGAAAAAATAAAACAATATGATAAAAATACTGTTTTATATCCTGGACATGGTGAGGCTACAACCTTGCAACATGAAATTGATTTTAATCCCTATTTTCATAAATAATTGACGAGGAGTGAAGGATATGGAAAAGATATATTTGAAGTATGATGATGTTAGACCATGTATAGAATGTGACTATGGATTTGTGAAAGAAATAATATATATGGGATTTATCTATCCCTTCAAAAAAGGAGATATGAAATTTTTTAGTATTATGTTCGGTTTACAGTTAGCAGTTTGCACTTTGTTAATCATTTTGATCCCAATCTCGCCTTTAATTTTGGTTGTACTCTGTTGCTTATTTATCTTTTTAATTAATTTCTTATTTGCTTGTAATTATAATTTATTAGTTATCGAAAGATTACTAAAAGAAGGATATTATCCTATGGACTATGAATCTTCTAATAAGTTAATAAAAAAAGGAATCTACTTTAAATTGCAGTAGGTTCCTTTTAAATATTTCTGCTAAAGACAGTAGTATCAATTTTTTGAAATTGATTTTTTAAATATAACCGGTGGGCATAAGTTCTATTTTTATTTGAAGTTAAATTTATTTTATCGACATTATTCCTTTTACAGTAAAGAATGATAGATTTTAAAAATTGATTTCCATATCCTTTGTTTTGGTAAGTTGGATCGATGCAAAAACTGTTGAGATAGGCTATTTTTTGATTTTCAAAACTATTTTTGATGAAATCAATTTGACAAACCCCAATTAACTTGTTATTTTTGTATAACCCAATAATTTTGTTGAAACAAAAATAATTTCGTTTTTGAAATTCTCTATGAAAACATTTTTGATAAATTTTAAAAGCGTTTTGATAATCTTTCTTTGCTAATGGGTGAATAATTGCCTCACTTTCTTTAAAATATCGATATTCTACATTCTCCTCACAAGGAAGTCCTGTAGAATAGGAAAGATTTTGAAACAATTGATCACATTGCGTGCTGTCTAAAACGCCTTTTTCAATAATATCGGTAACTTTTATAATTGCCTTTCTAGCATTATCTTTAGCTAATTGAAATAAATCAAAAAACGAATCTTGAAAATAAGTACTATTATCCCAAGGATAACACCATGATTCTTTCTCCAAATTTAAATATTCTTCACCTGTAATAGCAGTGTGAAAAGATAATTCTTCTAATCTAGTTACATATTTGGGAGATAATTTATCTATTATTTTATATAAAAAAGCCTTGTATCCTATTGGATCATAATTCGCATACCGCCAAAATTTCTTCATGCACCAAATCGATTTTAGATAAATTTTTGAGCTATTTTGAATAGAGTAGTTTTCTTCCATAACATTATCAATGATCTGTTCTAGAGAATCTGAAAATTTAGAAACCTGAAAAATATATTGATAACTCTTAAATCTTTTTGGATTCTTTTTTAGTTTTTCTTGAATAATATAAGAGTCAATTCGATATTCAATTTTTTGATGTAAGGTATTAGAGGAATAAGTACTTTTGTCTTTTCGATCAAATTTTCCTGCTTGATAATGAATAAATGGATGAATAGTTAAATCAAGATAATAATGACAAATATAACCATATAAGTAAGCCATAATTTCGCCTTGATTTTCAACATGATTTTTTTGAATATAAGAAATAATAGAACAAAAGAAATCTCTTGTTTTAGTTGTGTGTAGTTGATGTTGAATTTTTTTCCCTTCTATGGCTTTTTTCCCAATAAAGAAATGATAAAACATAAAAGGATCTGAACCTTGAGCAAATAATTTAAAATATTCTTTTTGTCCTTTTAATTTTTTTTGATAGACTAATGGTAGAGATTCAAATACTTCCTCAGCGAAATATGTATGTGTAACAGAACTAGGCATTATTTTACTTTTTCCCTTCTTTTAATATTTTTCTTTTTCAAACTAGCCAGAATATTATCCAAAGCTTTTATATTTGTAGAATAAACTTCTTTCACATTATCTAAATCGCCGTATGGTCCAATCGGATTTCCACCCATTTTTGATAATTCTATTAACAATACGCCTTTATAGTTTCTCCTTAAATAATCGCCATATCCACTAGTGTCGCTATTTTCTAGAATTTTATAGTTTGTGGATTGTTGATATATAGAAGCCAAAAATTGATTATATTGATAAAATTCTAAATAAGTGGATGCATCCATCAACTCTTGATAAGGTTTATAATAAATTAATCCACCAGACGAATGGTAAAGTAATGTCATTTGGTACCTTCCTTGAAAACAGGACTCACGAATTAAATTCTCTAATAAAATATTTTCAATAGAATAAGAGAAGTGATTAGCATCAAGAGTAGGGGTGCCAATAGGCCCAGGAACATATTTTTGAATATTATCTTTAGGAGCTAATCCATAAACAACTTCATGATCTCGCATTGCATCTATCCCCATATTAAGAAAGTGATTAGCATTTAAGTTAATTCCACTACCATTTGCTTCAAAGTTAATTTGACTCCCCATGGGATGGGAATATTGTTGATAAATATTTTCTATATCCATAACTAGTTTTTTACTTTGAAGTCCATCAAAACTACTATCCTTAAACATATTTTGATATAATTTTGGAATTTTTACCTCTTCCTTTCGCTGGATTAATAGTTCAATAAATATTTCTTCTAATTGTTTTAGAAAAAATAAATACATTTCGTCCAAAACAGTATTTCCAGTTGTTTTTTCCTCTTCTTGTTTTAAATTCATGAGAATAATCCCACATAATTCTTCCTTACTATGAATATCCTTTATTTCTCTCATTTTTCTATTTAATGATTCTATTTGAGGAAATACTCTATCCTGCTTTAGCATCATCCATTTTGGGTGACTTGTCATAAATACTTTTATTTTCCTTAAAATCTCATCTGTAATATCATCAGAGGATAATAATGCAAAATTTTCAAGGGCATGAATAGCTTGATAAATGATCGTATCCGCTCGATATTTTAAATAGTACTGATAAGAAGTTTGCACAAACTCTTCTGGCTTAATATTTTTAAAAGTATTTGTAGTAATATCATATCCCTCTGGATTGTGTAAAGGAATAATTTTTAACGTGAAATCATTTGGATCAAAATTCTCTAAGCTTGGTAACTGTTCTATTAGTTTTAGTACAAAATCAGTACTAATAATTTCAGAACCATGGGTTCCAGCGACTAAAAAGATATCCTTTTTTCCATAACCAATCGTAATGTAATCGAGATCATATGAATATGTTGTTTTTCCAATAACATATCTTCTAATGCCATATTCTTGTAGTACTGGATTTTGAAGAAGTAAGTTTAGTTTCGTTTGATATTCAAAATAGTTAATATAATTATTCATGTGCATTCCTTCCTTTCTCTTTTAAGTATTCTTGAATAATCTTTCTTTCATTAAAATAATATTTCTCTCCCTTTATTTCTTGCACCCTTTCATGTCCTTTTCCTAAAAGGAGAATAATATCTTTTTTTTGCGCCATATCTAGAGCATAAAAAATTGCCTCTTTTCTGTTTTCAATAACAATAAATTTTCCCTTTTTTTCACAAATTCCTTTTTGAATATCCCTGGCAATATCACAAAACAAATCATTTCTAGAATTATCTGTGGTAATAATAGAAAAATCAGCCAAGGCTCCAGACGTTTCTCCTAATTCTCGTCTTCTTTCCAAACTTCTGCCCCCACCACAACCAAATACCGTAATAATCCGATTAGGATGATATTGGCGCATGGTTTTAATAATGCTCTCCATACTAATTTTATTATGAGCAAAATCGATTACGACTTTAATATCATTAGGAATATTGATAATCTCACAGCGTCCAGGAACTTGAAATTCTTTTAATCCTAATTTAATAGTATGCTCATCAATTTTTAATAATTTTGCAAGTAAAATAGCGGCGGCTGCATTATAAGCAGAAAAATCTCCTGGACAATTAATATAATAATTTTGATGACTGATGCCTCCAGTTTGCAATTGGGTTCCTAAATTTCCCAACTGACGAACAGGATGTACTTTTTGAATAATTAAATCGCTATTCTTTTTTCCGTAGCAATAAACTTTAGCACTACTACCAGCAATCATGGTTTTAAATTCTTTATCATCATGATTTAAAATACCCACCTTACATTGCTTAAAGAGAAGAGATTTAGAAAAAACATAATCACTATAACTAGAATGCTCTCTAGATCCAATATGGTCAACAGATAAATTAGTAAATATACCATAATCAAAAAGAATATTATTTACTCTTCCTACTTTAAGTGCTTGACTAGAAGTTTCTATGATTAAATACTTTGTTTGACAATCAACCATTAAACGCATCGATTTTTGAATTTGATAAGATTCGGGAGTGGTATTTTTATGGGGATAAAGTTTTTGATCAATTATCGTACCAATAGTACCAATGAGTCCCACTTTTTCTTTTTTTTCTTCTAGAATACTTCTTATCATAAAAGACGTGGAAGTTTTCCCTTTTGTGCCAGTAATAGCAATTTTAATTAACTGATCTGCAGGATGATGAAAAAAATTAGCGCTTAAGGCAGAAAGTGTTTTTCTAGTATCTTGTACTTTAATTATTGTAACAGGCGCTAAAGGAATATCAATAGAATTACAGATCATAACACATCGACATCCCTTTTCGATAACTTGCTGAATATACTGATGTCCATCCGTATCAATTCCAACTAAACAAACAAAAATTTCCCCTTTTTGATAAGTTCTAGAATCATAACAGATATCGGTTATATCTTCCTGAAAATTCCCCTGAATTAACTTGTATTCAATACCATTTAACAATTCTTTTAATTTCATTTTCTAAATCCCTCTTTTCTATAAAATATATATTTAATAAATGGAAAAAGAGTAGTAAAATACTCTTATAATTTAAAATCATTAAAATCATTATCGGACATGTCTTTTCTATCAAAAAATAATTTTTCCTCATATTTGCATATCTTAGCTACAATATTAGTAGGAAATAGTTTGACAAGCTTATTATATTCAGCAATATGCTTATTATAATATTCCTTTGTAACAACCAACGTTTCATTAATATCTTCTAGTTTTTTTGAAAGTGTTATCATATCTTCATCTTTTTCCAAGAATGGATACTTTTCTTTTAAAACAATAAAATTATTTTCAGCCTCAATAAGCTTTCTATCTAAATCAAAGTTTGATATTTTCTTCGTACGCAACCGAACAATCTCTTCAAAAATATTTTTATCTTTTTCGTCCGTTATTTTGTCACTACCTTTAATAAAAGATACACATTTATTAATAGAATCATATTTATTTCGAAGGTGGTTATCAATCATTGCCTCTACTTCATTAATACGAATAATTTGATCCTGCAATCTATTATAGAGTGTAGCATAAACACTTGCTATGATACAAATTACTAAAATCATTCCTAATAATATTAACATTAATGAATCCAAATTAATCACTTCCTGTAATTCATTATAGCAAATAAAATCATCTATTGTAAATAAATATAGTTTTACTTTACATTTTTTTCGGTTACAGTTCAGCTAGATAAAACAAATAAGCCCCTCATTCATCGATTTGAGTTAAAAATAAGTATTTTCTATTCTATCCATTAATTTCTTTATAACACTAGGTTAAAATCAATCCAAATGATAAAAGAACCAAAAAGAACTATCCTCAAGAAAAAGTCCTTACCAAATAGAGCGGTAAGGTATCTTTAAGAAGTTGGTAAGTAAAATTCTTTTTTATAGTTGATTGGTTCTTCAAAAGTAACAAAATCTAGATAAATCATTAAAATTAAATACCATTCACCAGTATTTGGATTAGAAACAATTAAATGATCTTTCCCAGATTGTTCAATAATTCCTTCAAAAACTCTGTCTTGCCATTCAATAGAACCCGGAACTGTTACATGAAATTTTGCCTTTTTCCCTCGATTTAATCGCAAAATATTCTCAATATAGGATTGTTCATCAGGAATATTGCTACTTTGATACATTGCATTTGGAAGTTGAGTACTATCATAAACCGGAGTAGGGGATGGCGAAATCTGATTACCTGATTGTTGTGGATAATTAGGATTAGGATAATAGTTAGTATTCATAAAAATTCTCCTTTCTTGTACAATAAAAATATATGAATTATCAGCAAAAAAAATGACAATCGTTTTTTATAGCCAATGATGAACAATAGAATTTATTATGTAAATAAAATACTTAAATTTTCTTTTAACTCTAAATGAAAATCTGCTTAAATAAAAAATGAATCCTATCGTTTTGAAATTAAAATTCACCGATTAACGTGTAGCAAATCCTTCAATTACTTTTACTCAACAACTCTTTTCTCATGAAAATTTCTTTACTTTTGTAGTAGAATTATGTATAATAAGAGCGTTTTTTAGGAGGTGAAAAAATGTCTAAATATAAATTAGTTCAAACCAAAAAAAGACTACTAGCCTTAGGATTAGCTGGTGTGATATTTGGCACATCAGGTTGTGCTAATTATAACCAAAAAAATGAAGAACCTAGTAGAATTGCCATTCCCAAGGAATACTCTGATATTGAATCATATTATAAATATGCTATCCAAAATGACAAAGCAGTAAAATTGTATAACAGCCAAAATGTATATTTGCTTTATAACAAGGATACCTATGAAGTAAATGAGTATATTTATAGTTCAGTTGATTTGTTTGGCCCCACAGAATTATATGATTTAGAAACCGAAGAAATGCTAGTATATAGTTCTGGAATAGGGACAACATATAATGAAAACTTTTACAATTATTTAAGAGAAAATAATTATCAAGTATGCCTTAATGAAGTTAATGATTATGTAGAGGATTTTGAAACAAAAGAATATTATTCAATTGACGATATCAAAGAACTAGAACCACAAATTGAAGAAGGTTTAAAAATAATCAATCAAGTGAAAAATAAAAGCCGAAAAATTAGTTCTTCCACTTTGAAAAAATAAGGAACATTACATCTAAAAATTTAGGTGTAATGTTCCATTTTTGTATCTTGCAGTTATATAAAAATATTTTATAATTAGATTTAACTCTAGATAAGTTCTCAAAAAACACTCATTATAATGAATAATGATAGACTTACCTAGTTAACAATAACATCACTCTATAAATATACTTTACGAATAATATTAAAGTGACCATCATCTTCTTTAGTACTTTTTTAAAGATTAATATTGTTTTTGTTTTAATGCCCGAATACATTTATTTAGAGTTTTCGTCTCATCAGATAATTCTGTATTAGTAATAGTATATTGTTGAGATTTATGCATTCTACCATTATGATTTACTGATTTTAATAGTACTGAACCTGTCTGACAATAATCCACGCCACTCGTCTTTTCATGAAGTTGTACCTTTAATAAATCACTCTTTCTTAATTTCAATATTAATTTATCAAGTCTAAGCAAGTCTTGTTTATCCAAGTCATTTAAATTATTTTGTCTATACGAAATTAATTGATATAATATTGTTCCAAAGTCGGCAGTAAAACTATCATAACCTTCATATCCTTCTCTTATGATAAATAAAGCATTTGCAAGTGTAGGCATTTGTTTAATCCCTTCCTCAATTTTTTCCCATTCATGATTAAACATAAATTCTTGTAGTAACCTATCAGTATACATCCTTTTACAATATGCCTGTTCAGGAGAAATAATTTTCCTTTCATCAAATATGCTAATAATATTAAATAAACATTTAAGTTTTGAGCTATCTTCAGTATTCAAATTAATAAAATGTACTTTTCCATTAGCAATAATATTGAAATCAGAAATTTGTAAACATTTTGGTTCTGTTTCATTATTATTGGTACGCCATAACTCTAATGTTACTATATAGAGTTTATTTTTATGGTAAATCTCTTTACTAAAACTCATGCATTTAAAATCATCCTCGTTTGTTTTAAAGATTATTTTTTCATCTTGTAAAGGAACCATACCAAAGTCTTGTCTATACTCATCTGCAACAATAATATTTTGGTGCCTATAGGTTGCTAAAAATTTTTCTATAACTTCATATTCATCATTAGAAATTTCTTTATTAAAATCAAATTCCCACCCTTGAGGTATAATCATAAAATTCCATCCTTTCAATTAGTTTCTATTGTATAATAAAAAATCATAAGTTACAACCTTTTTTATATTATTTTAGAATAACCTCAACTTATCCTGTTTTTTAAAACTTTAACATTAGTTCTATTCTTATATAATCTATAATTGAAAAAAATTAGTTATTGTTCATTTTAAGCAAGGAATTTTTTTGCTTTGTATTCTTTTTTGTCGTATCCTTGACAATAGGAAAAAGGGATTTCTTCTTTTCTTAATTTGCGGAATGGTTTATTTTTTCTTCTTTTTAAATATATATAATAGTTCATTTTTACTATGCAAAAATTACTCTAAAATTACTCCGACATAGACAAAATAAGAGTAAAAACGAGAGTAAAAAGTAAAATTGAAATAAAAAAAATCCTTATTTTATAAGGATTTACCCAGAGTGTTGACAAACCCTCTAGAAAAAAATCTAGAGGGTTTCTTATGAATAAAATTTTTAAGAATTTCAATGATAGTATAGCGAATTTTTGCCATATATAGTATAATTTAGACATAAGAAATCTTGTAATTAAATTAAAGATTGGAGGCAATTAATGGACAATGAATTAATTAAAAATGATAATGAAATCAATAATGTATTTGATAATATTAAAGAACTAGTAATTAGTAGTAGAAATAGAGTGTATAGTGCTGTGAATACTGAAATGCTTAGTTTATATTGGAATATTGGCAAGGCGATTATGGAAATACAACAAGGTGATGAAAGAGCAAGTTATGGTGATGCCGTTTTAGAGAAACTATCACAAAAATTAAC
>CAKPBH010000016.1 GCA_934140355.1 uncultured Bacilli bacterium
ACGCCGACGATAGCAGAATATGCAAAAATAGGAAATCGCCAATATTTTTTTATGCCCAAAACCTTTAAACATAAGGATTTGGGCTTTTTTTGTTTTATTATTAAGATTTTAAAAAAGCTATATATATGAATTATGATAGGTATTTTTTATTATGATGCTTTATTTTTTCTTGTTTGTGGTATAATATAAATAGTCTTAAAATAGAAAAGAGGAATTTGGAGATGAAATTTAATTTTGAAGGAAAAAAAGCTTTAGTAACTGGTGGTGGCAGTGGTCTTGGAAAAGAATGTGCTCTTCTTTTTGCTAAAAATGGAGCTGATGTTTTAATTGCTGATTTAATTCCAGAAAGATGTGAGGCTGTTTGTAATGAGATAAAAAAATTATCTCGAGAGGCAATTGCTTATCCATTAGACGTTACAAAGCCCAATTGTGTACATGATATGTATCAAAAAATTAAAGAAATGTGGGGTAGAGTTGACTTTGTTGTTAATAGTGCTGGTGTTTGTTTGACTAGTAATTTAATTGATCAAAGTATAGAGGATATTAATTCTTTAGTTGATATTAATATAAAGGGGACTATTTATTCTTGTAGGGAGGCTTTGGCAATGATGAAGGAACAGCAATATGGGAAAATTGTTAATATGTCTTCTATTGCGGCAAAAAGTTGTTCTGCAAATTTTAGTGTTTATAGTTCGACAAAAGCAGCTGTTTTAGCGTTAACGGCTTCTCTTGGTAGGGAAGTAGCTAAGGATAATATTAATGTGAATTGTATTTGTCCGGGAATAATTCGAACGAATATGTGGGAAGATATTTTAGATCAAATGGCTGGTAGTGAAGATAATGTTCGAAATACAGTATGGGAAAATTGTAATGTAGCAACGCCTAATGGTAAGCCACAAGAGCCAATTGATATTGCTAATATGACGGCATTTTTATGTTCAGATGAAGCTAGATATATTACTTCTCAGAATATTGGTGTGGATGGAGGATATACTTTTTAATTTGATAAATAATGGTATATATTAAAAGTACTGTTATTTTTTTTGTTATTAAATTTTTAATTTGCTATTTATTAAAATGGATTAGTAAGGAATGATGAATTATTTATTTTATTGTATTAATAGATTTATATTGATTTAATATTTTGTTTATTTTTTGTAATATTTGTTTATTAAAATACTGATGGATATTTTAGGAAAAAATATAGTATGAATTTGTAGAAAGATTAAAAATACTTACAATTAACAGGAGGTTAGAGATTCCTCTTTTTTTCTTTTTTTTCTTTTCATTTTGGATTTAAGTGGCTACTTTTTTAGAAAGTTCGTGCAAATCTAAAAAATGAGGGGAAAAACTTAAATATTTTGTAGACAAAAAAATATTTTGGTGGTAAGATAATAACCAAATTTTAAGAAGGAGGAATTATGGAAGAATTAAATTTGATGGAGTTGTTGAAATATTACTTAAAAAAGTCTTATATTATTATTTTGATGACTATTTTAGTTGTATTGATTGGTTATTATTATATTGAGGAAGTACAGGTTCCTATGTATCATGGAACTACAACAATTATTTTGGTTCAAAAAAATAATGGGACAACGACAGCGTATGAAACACAAAATGAATTAACGATTAACGAGAAATTGGTATCAACTTATAGTGAATTGATTAAATCTAGGAGGATTTTATCTCAAGTTATTAAAAATTTGAATTTAGATTTGACAGAAAGTGAGTTATCTAAAAATATTACGGTAAGTTCTGCTAGTGATACTTCAATTATTAAAATTACTGTTAGTGATGCTGATAATAAAGAAGCAGTAGAAATTGCTAACCAAATTGCAAAGGTTTTTAAGTCAGAAATTGTTAAAATTTATGATTTAGAAAATGTAACGATTATTGATGAGGCGATTGTTGAGAATGATCCTTATAATGTTAATTTGGTTAAACAAATGTTAATTTTTGTGGTTTTAGGAGTAGGGTTATCTTGTGCAATTATTTTTGTTATGTATTATTTTGATGGTACAGTTAAAAACAAAAAAGAGGTTGAGGAAAAATTGAATTTACCAGTTTTGGGAGAAGTTCCTGTGGCAAAGAAGTTACTTAATCAGAAGAATAAGGAAATTCATGTGCAGAATAGTTTTAAAGTAGCAAATGAGGATTTTGAGAAGATTGATAAGACGGTATCCGTTCCTAAGAAAACGACAAGAAAAACGGCTAATACTAAGGCTAAAACGGTTGAAAAGACAGTAAAGAGAGCTACTAAATCAACAAATAGTAAATCAAAGAAAGAGGGGGAATAATATGAATGAAGTGTTAATTAATCGTTATCCGAAATCTTCAGTTACGGAGGCTATTAAGTCTGTTCGCACTAATTTAAAATTTTCGTCAATTAATAAAAAGATTCAGACTATTTTGGTGACTAGTTCGGTTGCTAATGAGGGAAAGAGTTTTGTTTCGGCAAATTTGGCTGCATCTTTTGCTACAAATACGGATAAGGTATTGTTGATTGATTGTGATTTGAGAAGGGGGCGTCAGTTACAGTTATTTACTAATAATAATGAGCCTACGCTTGGGTTGTCTAATTTGTTGATTGATGATGATTGGAAGAAAAATTTAGGGCAATATATTAAGCCAACTGAAGTTTATAATTTAGATGTTTTAACTACTGGATCTATGCCACCAAATCCGAGTGCTTTATTGGAAAGTAAAAAAATTGAAACAGTTGTTGAACATTTGAAAGAAAAATATGATATAATAATTTTCGATACTACGCCAGTGATTGGGTTAACTGATGCTCTAGTGATGACTAGACTTGCTGATACAGTTTTGATTGTTGCTCGTGCGAAGAAAACTTCAATGGAAACTTTAGAGGCAACAAAAGAGGCGTTAGAGAATGTCAATGCTAATATTTCTGGTATTGTTTTAAATCGAGTAGAAAATTCTAATAATAAGTATTATAAGAACTATTACGAAACGTATTAATGAAAGATATACATTCTCATATATTGTATGGCATTGATGATGGAGCAAGATCGTTAGATGAAAGTGTAGAGATTTTAAAAAAGGCAAGTGCAAGAGGGGTTACAGACATTATCTTAACTCCTCATTATATTCATGATTCTATTTATACTGCTGATATTTCTTTGAAAAAGCGAGAATTGTTGAGGTTAAAGAGGGAATTAAAGTTATTGAATATTCCTATTAATTTATATTTGGGAAATGAAGTATATATTGATGAGTCGATTTCTTCTTTTTTGAAGGATATATCTACATTGAATGATAGTCGATATATTTTGATAGAATTGCCTCTTCATAATAAGTGTTTAATCTTAGAGGAAGTTTTATATCAATTAAAGAAGAAAGGATTGATTCCGATTATTGCGCATCCGGAGAGGTATTCTTGTTATTATGGGGATTATCAATTTTTTGCTAATTTAATTCAAAATGGTTGTTTATTGCAGGGAAATATTGGAAGTATTTATGGTGATTATGGAAAAAAGAGTCAGAAAATGATAAAAGAGTTATTAAAAAGAGGGATGATTCATTTTATTGGTAGTGATATTCATCATAGTAGTAGTGATATTTATGATAGGAAAATAGAGGATGATTTATTTAAGATTGTTAAAAGTAAAAAGGTGGTAGAAGATTTATTAGTTAATAATACTGATAGAGTCATTAATAATGTATTAGGAGTGAATGTTGTGAATGAGAGTGAAGTGTTAGAGTTAGAAAATAGTATTACAATTTCGAAGAAATTTTATTTTGGGATTAAGAGGATGGTTGATATATTTTTTGCATTAATAGGAATCATATTTTTATTACCTATTACATTAATTGTTAAATTAATGTATCTAATTACTAGAGATACACACAGTATTTTTTATACACAAAAAAGAGTAGGTAGAAATGGAAAGTTAATTTATATTTATAAGTTTAGAAGTATGGTACCAAATGCTGATGAAGAATTAAAAAAATTATTAAAAAAGAAAAAGTATAGAAAAGAATGGGAAGCTAATCAAAAATTAGAAAATGATCCTCGAATTACAAAAATAGGAAAAATATTAAGAAAGACGTCATTAGATGAGATGCCCCAGTTTATTAATGTATTAAAAGGAGATATGTCATTTATTGGTCCAAGACCTCTTATTGTTGGAGAATTGGACTCTCATAATGGAAATCATGATATATATGAAAGTGTTAGACCAGGGATTACTGGTTGGTGGGCTGCTAATGGAAGAAGTGATATTAATTATGAGGAAAGGCTAGAATTAGAATATTATTATGCACAAAATTGTTCTTTATTATTAGATATAAAATGTTTCTTTAAAACAATTGCAGTTGTAGTGATGAAGAAGGGGGCTAAGTAATGAAAAAAACAATTGATATTATTTGCCCTTTGTATAATGCAGAGAAATTTATCGATAAATTACATATTTCTTTATTGAAACAAAAATTAGTTAAAATTAATGAAATAAAGTATATTCTTACAGAAAGTAAAGATGGTACGGAAAAATATTTGAAAAAAAATCAAATTAAGTATAAGAAGATTTGTAAGAAAGATTTTTCACATAGCTTAGTTAGGGAACAAGCTGCTATGGACAGTGTTGCAGATATTTTGGTTTTCATCACTCAAGATATTGTAATTGAAGATAATAAGTGGTTATATAATTTAACTAAAGATATTGTTAAAAATAACTGTGAAGCTGCATTTTCAAGGCAAATATCAAAGTATAACAACATAGAAAAATATACAAGAGAGAAGAATTATCCTGAAAAATCATATGTGGTTTCTAAAAAAGATTTAAATACTATGGGTCTTAAAACTTTTTTCTTTAGTGATGCTTCTAGTGCTATTAGGACGGATATTTTTAAAAAATTAAATGGATATGATAATAAAGATTTACCAATCAGTGAGGATATGTATATTGCATATAAAATTATAATGAATGGTTATAAAATAAAGTATGAGGCTGATTCGATTGTATATCATTCGCATAATTTTAAACTGAAGGAACTGTATGATAGGTACAAATTAACTGGTAAATTTTTTAAGCAAAATAGCTATTTGAATGATTATGGAACCAATAAGTCTGGTAGTGGTTTAGCTTTATATGTATTGAAGAGATCACTTCAAGAAAAAAATTTTAAAGTATTAGTTAGATTTCCGTTTGATATGGGTACAAGATTTATTGGAATGAAAGTTGGGATGCTAGTAAAATGAAAAAAATAAAAATATGTTATATAATGAATTCTTTTAAAAATTGTGGTCCTTGTAACATTGTATTAAGTATGTTAAGAACGATTGATAGAAAAAAATTTGATGTTTCATTATTAACGTTACTTGATGACAATGACGGTGAGTATATAAAAATACTTAATAAAATAGATATTAATGTTATAAAGTTAAATTATCCAAAATCATTAAAGACATTTTTTAAGGTTTCTGAGATTGAAAAAAAGATAGATAATTATAATTTTGATATAATTCATGTACATGGACAAATTACAGCAATTATACTTCAAAATGTTCAATGTTATAAAGTTATAACTGTTCATAATAAATTATATGAAGATTTTAAAGGTTTGTATGGTCCGATTAAAGGTTATTTAATAAATCATTTATACATAAATGCTATGAAAAAATTTGATAGAGTAATTTCTTGTTCAAAAACTTCGTATCTAGTTTGTAAAAAATATTTAAAAAATTGTGAATTTATAAATAATGGAATTTGGTTTGAACGAAAAGATAAAAATCAATTATTAAAAATAAAAAAAGAGATTAGAAAAGAGCTTAACATACCTCAAAATGCTAAAGTTTATATTTTTGCTGGAAGATATAATAATGCAAAAAATGTTTTAACAATGTTAGATTTTTTTTCTAGAACTTTAAAGGAAAATGAATACTTAGTTTCTTTGGGAGATGGAGAACTTTATCAAGAGTGTAAAAAATATAATTCAAAAAATATAAGACAAATTGGATTTAAAAATAATGTGCAAGATTATATGATTGCAAGTGATATTTATGTTTCATTTTCTTATACTGAAGGTTTTCCTGTTTCTATAATTGAAGCTCTTCATTATGGATTAACGCTTTTATTATCTAATATTGATTCACATATAGATATTATAGATATGGGTAAAGATTTTTATATTGGTGAAAATTTTAAAAATGATGATTTTAATTCTTTTGTAGAAAAAAAAGATTTGGTTTCTAGCAAGAAACTAAATGGTAGTATTCAATTTCAGAATAAATATTTGTCATCAGAAATAATGATGGATAAGTATCAACAAATTTATTTTAGTTTTTTTATGTCTGGATGTGATAAAAATGATTAGTGTCATAGTACCAATTTATAATGTTGAAAAATTTCTTCCAAAATGCATTGAAAGCATTTTAGGATCTACATATAGAAATTTAGAAATTATATTAGTTGATGATGGCTCAACGGATAACTGTCCAAAAATATGTGATGATTATGCTAAAAAGGATTCTAGAATACAAGTTGTTCATAAAGAAAATGGCGGACTATCTGATGCGAGAAATAAAGGTATTGAGTTGGCAAAAGGAGACTATATTTCTTTTATTGATAGTGATGATTATATTGATTCTGATTTATATTATAATGTTATCAACGAGTTTAATGACTGTGTTGATGTTGTTGTTTTTGGGAGATATATTGAATATGAGAATAAAACTATAATTTCTGTACCTCAAAAAAATTGTTTGATGACTGGAAAAGAAGCATTGATTGATTTAGCCAGTTTTAAGGGATTTGATATGGCTGCATGGGATAAGGTATATAGAAGGAAAGTTATAGGTGATTTGAGATTTCCATTTGGTAAGAAAAATGAGGATTATTATTTAACTTATAAATTATTAGATAATGCAGCAACTGTGAAATTTATTCAGAAACCGTTTTATCATTATGTTCAGAGAGAAAATAGTATAAGTAGGGGTAAAAGTATTTGCTTTGATGCTGTTGATGGAAGTATTGAAGAAGTTGAGTATGTGAAAAGAAAATATCCAGATTTGATTGATGTTGCCATTACTAATCAATTTTTTGCGTATGTGTGTATCTATAATGTTGCAATAAGACAAAAAATAAAATTGTCTTTAGAACAAAAAAATACAATAAAAATGAATAGTAAAAAATTATTAAAATCAGTTATTAATAATAATTACTTGAGTTGGAGTAAGAAGGTACAAGCAGTATTATTTTCGATGTCATTACGTGCTTATAAAATTTTATTTATTATAAAAAATAGATAGGGGTAAAATATGAAAAAATGTTGTTTTATTATTCCTTATTTTGGAAAATTACCAAATTATTTTCAAGTTTTTTTAAAAACATGTGAAAAAAATACTGATTATGATTGGCTGATTTTTACAGATGATCAGATTGGATTTAATATTCCCAATAATGTCATTATCAATAAGATGAGCTATCAACAATTGCAAGATGTTGTTAACAAAAAAATGGGATTCAAATGTAATTTTTCTGAACCTCATAAGTTATGTGATTATAAGCCAGCTTATGGATATATATTTGAAGAGTATATTAAAAATTATAAGTTTTGGGGACATTGTGATTTAGATATAATTTTTGGAAATATAAATCGGTTTATAAGTGATAGAATGTTAGAAACGTATGATAAAATTTTTTGTTTAGGACACATGATTTTATATAAAAATACATATGAAAATAATAGAATTTTTATGAAACCACTCAGAGGTAATTTACTGTATAAAAAAGTTTTTACTTCTTCTGAGACTTTGATATTTGATGAAACATTTGGTGGAAAAGAAAACATAAATTCTATTTTTGAAGAATATGGGAAGAAAATATACTGTGATGATTTATCTTTTAATATTAAAATTTTTCCTACAAAATTTGTTAGAACCAGATTTAATTATGAAACGTATAGTTATGATAATGAAAAGTATAAAGATGCATTATATGTTTGGGAGAACGGTAGTTTATTAAGATATTATAAAGAAAATAATAAATTGAAAAAAGAAGAGTTTTTATATATGCATTTTCAACAAAGAAAGATGCAATTTGATATTGAAATATTGGATAAAACTAGATTTAAGATTGTTCCAAATAGTTTTTTGACTTTAGAAGTGTCAAAGATTGATAATGATAATTTTGAAAGGATAAGAAGACATATTATTTGCTTTCATGTAATATCAAAACAGTTCGAATGGAAAGCAAAAGCCATTCAAAAAAGATTGAAAAAGTTAAACATAAAAAAGAATAAAATTTAAATTTATATTTTAAAATTGATGAGGTGTTTTAATTGAAAAAAATTAATATTAAAATTTTTGATATTGTGTCATTTATGGTATTTAATTCATGTTGCATTACTGTTTATTATGGAGAATATTTTTCAAAAATTCAAATGGCATTTGCTATTTTGTCTATGTTATATTTAATAAAAAAGATAAATATACTTTTTTTAAAGAGGTATAAAACTTTTAATCTTGCATTTTTATCATTTATAGCGGTTTCAATATTATCTTGTGTTATTAATAATAGTGGTTTTACAAATTCTATAATCTTTTTTATAAAAATATTTATATTATTAATTTTTACTGAATATATGCATTATCAAAACAAAGATAATATAGTTGTAAAACAATATGGCTTTCTTTATCTGTTATATGTTGTATTATCAATTGTAATACAGTATATGCATCCAGAATTATTTGAATTAAATAGAAATAATTATTTAATTGGTAATAAGTTTGCTGTATCATATGCTGCTTTTATGTCAGTTATCTTTTTAAACTCATATAGAAAAAAATATAAATTAACAACTTTAAATTTGGGGTTCTTTTATTTGCTATTACTAATTTTTTCGATTTTAGTATGTTTTGTGACTGATTGTAATACTGGATTGATTTGTTGTGTATCATATATTTTATTTGACTTTTTTGATTTAAAAAAAGCTAAATCTGGTTCGATTGTTTTAATAGTTGCATTACTTTCTTCCACTTTATTACTTTTTTTCAGAAATTATTTTTTGAATTTGCCATTGGTCAAGCATCTAGTTATTGATGTTTTACATAGAAATTTAACTTTATCTGGTAGAGTACAAATATATGAAAAAATGTTTGATATAATATTTCAAAAAAAATTATTGGGATATGGATACAATAATAGTTACAATATATTATATCCGTTAATTCAAGCACCGAATACTCAAAATGCTTTAGTAGAATGGTGGTTTAGTTCAGGAATAATAGGTTTATGTTTACTTTTAGTTTCAATTTATATTTGTTTTGAAAATTTGAAAAAAAATTCTAGTAGTCAATTTAATGAAAAATCATTTGTTATAGGTATATATATTTTTTTGATTTTAGGTTCCATTGAAATTACAATAGGTACAGCATTTTTTGTTTTACTTTTGTTTTTGAATATTGGTAATATAGAAGAAAGTTGGTGAATTAATGGAAAAAAATAAAATAAGTGTTATAGTTCCTATTTATAATGTTGAAAATTATTTGAATAGGTGCGTTGACAGTATTTTAAATTCTACATATAAAAATTTGGAGATTATATTGGTAGATGATGGTTCCACAGATAACTGTTCTAAAATATGTGATGATTACTTAAAAAAGGATTCAAGAATACAGGTTGTTCATAAAAAAAATGGTGGATTATCTGATGCAAGAAATAAAGGACTCGATTTAGCAACAGGAGAGTATATTTCGTTTATTGATAGTGATGATTGTATCAATAAGAATATGTTATCTTATTTGATGAAAATATTATTAAAAAATAGTTGTGATATCGCTGTCTGTGACTTTTCAATTTTTTACGATAAATTTCCTAATGATGTTATGTTGTTAAATGATAGTGATGATTATAAAATTTTATCAAGTAAAAAAGCTCTTTCGCTATTGTTATATGGTAGTGAATCTCATGGTGATTATGCTTGGAATAAACTTTATAAAAAAAAATTATTTGATGATATTAGATATCCGGTTGGAAAAAAAATGGAAGATATAGGAACTACATATAAACTTTATTATAAGGCTGATAGGATTGTGATATCAAATAAAAAACTATATTATTATTTTCAGAGAAATGATAGTATTTTAGGAACAAAAGATTTTCAAATATATAGTGATAATTTTGAATTGTCTTATGAAAGATATAATTTTTTAATTTCAAAGGATATTTTAAATGAAAAGGAAATGTTGACATATCGAAAAGATATTTTAAATAAGATAATTGATGTATATAGAAAAGCTGGTAGCATACAAAATAAAAAATATTTTGAAGAAAAAAAATGCAAAGAAATTTTTTGTGTAATATTTAAAAAGTATCATTATGAAATAATGATATCTTGCTCAATTAAAACTAAAATTAAATATTTAACGTATAATTTTATTTTTAGGAGGATGAAATGAGGGATCAATATTTGTATTATAAAAATTTAGTTTCCGATAATTTACGTGTATGTTTATCTAAAAATTCAAAAAAATATTCAAAAGAAAAAAAAATCTTTGTTATGTTAGCTGCTGATTATGAAAATCTTGGTGATTTAGCAATTACGGAATCTCAAATATTGTTTCTTAAAGATAATTTTAAAGATTATCAAATTCATTGCGTTTATGTATTAGATACTATAAAGGAATATAAAAGTATTAAAAAAAGTTTAAACAAAAATGATATATTTACTTTGATTGGTGGAGGTAATAACGGAGATTTGTATGAATTTATTGAATCTAAGAGAAGATTTATATTGTCCAAATTTCAAAAAAATAAAATTGTGTCTTTTCCACAATCAGTGTTTTTTTCGAAAGATAGTATTTTTAAAAGAAATTTTGTAAGATTAGCAAATAAAAATCAAAATTTATATTTTTTTGCTCGTGAAGGTCAGTCTTATGAGCGTTATAATGAAATGAATATTAATAATGTTTTTTTAGTTCCAGATATAGTTTTTTATTATGAAAAATATGTTAAAAAAGTAAAACTAAAAAGTAAAAAAGATGTTTTATTTATATTTAGAAATGATAAGGAAAAACTTATCACAGATGATTATGAAAAAAAATTTTTAGAAGAAATAAAAAATAGAAATATAAATTACAGTTTTTCTGATACTTGTGATATTGTCTATAATGATAATAGAACGGAATTAATAAATAAGTTTATCAATAACTTATCAAATAAGAAATTAGTTATAACTGATAGATTGCATGGTATGATATTATCATATATCACTGACACACCATGTATTGTTATTGATAATAATAATCATAAAATAAAATCAACATATGATACTTGGTTGAATAATCAAAATTTTATAAAGATGGTAGATTTTAAAAAAGAAATTTCTTTTTTGATAGATGAATTACTAAGCTTAGAAAAAATAGAAAAAGAAAATTTATTAGAGTATTATGATAAATTACTGAAAATATTAAAAAAGTAGATGATGTTTATATGAAAAAAACAATGATTAATGTTGTATGTAGCTTGTTTGTTTTAGCAACTAATGTCTTTATAAGTTTTTTCTTATCTCCATTTATTGTAAATAATATAGGAGTAGAAGCTAATGGATTTGTGACATTGGCAAATAATTTTGTTACTTATGCTCAATTGATTGTTGGAGCTTTGAATAGTATGGCAGCAAGATTTATAACGATAGCTTATGTAAAAAAAGATTATAAAAAAGCAAATCTGTATTATAATTCTGTATTTTGGGGAAATTTAATTATAGTAGCAGTATTTATAATTCCAGCATTAATTGCGTTAATGAAATTAGATTGTATTATTAATATTCCTGCAACTTTATTAACTGATGTAAAATTATTATTTGGATTTATATTTTTTAATTTTATAATTACCACTGGTTTTCCAAATTGGGATTGTGGTACGTTTGTTAGTAATCGTCTAGATAAAAGCTATATTCCTCAGTTTATATCGTCAATAGTAAGATGTTTGTTTCTATTTTTAGTATATTCATATTTTGTACCAAAGGTATATTATGTTGGACTAGCAGCTACTATTGTAACTTTAATAGTGCTAGTATGCAATGGAATTAATACTCATAGATTAACTCCAGAGTTGAAGATATCATTTTATCCCAATAAGGTGATATATTCAAAAAAGGCAATTAAGGAATTGGTAATGTCTGGAATATGGAATTCAATAAGCAATATTGGGATGATTCTTTTAACAGGAGTAGATTTAATAATTTGTAATATTTATATTGGAGCAACTGCCATGGGAATTTTATCTTTGACGAAAATCATTCCAAATTATATGGATCAGTTGGCTTCATCTTTGACCAGTGCATTTACTCCAGAACTGACTATTAATTATGCGAATGAGGACAAGAAAAAAATAATAAATGGAATAAATCGCTCCATAAAACTTTCTTCAGTAATAATTACTGTTCCAATAGGAGTTTTTATAGTTTTAGGAAAAGATTTTTTTAGGCTTTGGGTTCCAAGTCAGAATGCTTCGTTATTGCATCTTCTTTCTATTCTTGCAAGTTTTAAGTTCGTGTTTACTGGTGGAATTCAGATACTTTATAATGTATTTACTGTTACAAATAAAGTAAAGGAAAATGCTATTTCACAAATAATTACTGGAATATGTTCAATAGTATTGACGTTAATACTTGTACAGTTTACAGATTATGGTATTTATGCGGTTGCTGGAATAAGTAGCTTATGTGCAGTGGTTAAAAATTTAGTATTTGTAATTCCGGCTTGCTCAAAATATTTAAAAGTTAAATCAAGTGTATTTTATAAACAGGTAATTATATCTTTGATGTCATCTTTATTAATAGTAGCATTTGGATTTTGCATTAATTCATTATTTAGAATAGATTCGTGGATGAAATTAATAATAAATGCACTTGTTATTGCTAGTGGTGGTTTAATTATAAATGTTTTTTTAACATTAGATAAGGAAGAAAGAAAATATTTACTTGATAAAACTTTAAGTAAATTAGGTATAAAGAAATACAAATATACATTAGATGGGGGTAATAATGATAACTTCTTAGATACTACTTCTATCCCTTTAATTAAGCCAGATTCTATTTTAACTTCTGATTCTATAAATGATAAGGAATCTATAAGTATTATTTCAAATGAAAAGATAGAAATTTATAGGGATAGGGAATCTTTATCTAATGCGATTAGGAATGATAATCGTTATATTAAGAATATAGATTTTAACTATAATTATAACTTTAATATAGTAGATTTAATATTAGAAGAGATGAAGATATATAATTATCAATTTAATAATGAAGATTATTTAAGAGGTGGAAAATATCCAATTATATTGAGTCATAATCATAATTTTATGAAGTATGTTATTGATAAAGATTTTAATAATATATTTTATATTGATTCTTCTAATATGGATAAGAATGAGATTAATGGTATTATTAATTATACTTTTAAGAAAGTTTATTCTTTAAGGCAAAATGATAAGACTGTTCGTTTTAATCTTGATAAATTTAAGGATAGTGATATTAAAAATAATTCTTATTTTCTAGAATGCTTGAAGTATGTAGAGTAATTTTTAGTTAAGTATTTTAAAGGAATGATGAAGGATGAGGAAGATAATATTATTGTGGAGTATGGTTATAATATGGATGGGTGTTATTTTTTATTTATCTAGTATGAATACGGGGGAATCGAATGGAAAGAGTCGTGAAGTTATTACTAAGGTGGTAGATACAAGTGTTGATATTGGTCTTACGAAGGGATCTATTTCTTCTAAGGGTCGAGAGAAGATGGTTGATAAATTAAATAAGCCTTTAAGAAAGTGTGCTCATGCAAGTGTTTATTTTATTTTGGCTCTTCTTATTTTGAAGGCTTTGCGTTATAGTTTTGGTGTTGATAAAAAGTATTGGTTGCTTGTTTTTTATAGTATTTTAATTTGTTTTATTTATGCTTGTACTGATGAATATCATCAAACATTTGTAAGTGGTAGAACAGGGCAATTTAGTGATGTTTTAATTGATACTATGGGTTCAGGGGTTGCTTGTTTGGTTTATCTATGGATAAAAAAGAGAAGGATAGTTGTAAATAAGTAAAAAAGGTGTAAACTTTCTTGCATTTTTAACTATTTTTGCTATAATGGAATTAAGAAAGGAATGTGAAAAGAAATGAAAAAGTTTTTACAGTTAGTAAGTGTTTTTGTGGTTGCTTTATGCTTTAGTTTAAATGTAAATGCTGCAACAAAACAAGATTTAATTAATTATGCATCTAAATCATTTAATGTTGCTGGTAAGAGTGTTAGTAGCCCAGAACTTGCTGCTATTGCTAAAAATTATTTAGCAGATAATGACATTAGTGCGGATAAGGCAGATCAAATTATTGCTAAAGGAGATCAAATCATTGCTATTTTGAATGCAGCTGGTACAACTGATATTAGCAAGTTAAGCAAGAGTCAAAAGGATCAAATTCGTTCTTTAGCAACTGAGGCAGCTACTTTGGCTGGTGCAACAATTAACTATGATACAACTTCAAAGAGAGTAACTGTTAAAGGTTCTAATGGTAAAGTATATGGTTCTGCACAGATTTCTACGACAAGATTAGCAGCTACTGGTTCTGATTATACTGTATATGTTGCTGTATCTGGATTAGTACTTGTTGTTGCTTCTTCTTTAGTTTATAGAAAGTTAAAAGGCAATGCTTAATTCAAATCGGAAAAAAGCAATATTGAAGGCAACTGTTATTTGTGTAATAGTTGCTTTTATTTATTCCTTTTTTATTATAGGTTTTACTTCTCTCGTTTTTGGGCGTGAATTTAGAAGTATTTTCCAGATTATTGATTTAGTAACAGAGAGATCTAATAAAAAAATATTGAAAGATGTTAAGTTAGATTTAAATACGAAAAATTTAGAGTCTTATCCTGAATATGGAACAAAGTATGCTACTATTTCTATTCCTTCAGTTGATATTGAACAACCAGTCTATTATGGTGATGACAATGAAACTTTAAAATATGGAGTAGGGCAATATATAGCTAGTTATTTTCCAGGAGAAGGTGGTTCTATTCTTTATATGGGGCATAATACTAGTAATATGTTAAGAAATTTGCCTAATGTTAGTGTAAATGATGAGATTGTTGTTACAACAAATTATGGAACTTACCATTATAATATTGATAGTACCAAGATAATAAAAGATACTGACCTAGAAGAGGTATCTATTAAAAGAGAAGGTGAAGTATTAATGATTTATACTTGTTACCCAACAACTACTGTGGTATATACTCCTTATCGTTTTGTTGTCTATGCTTCTTTAAAAAAGTAGAAGGGAGTTAAAATGATTAGAAAAATACTTATTTTTTTTATACAATTGTTATTTATTTTCAATATTAGTATGCTTGTTGTTGTATTTGTTTTATCTATGACTGTTGGTGATAAGAAATTTCTTTTGTCTTTGTTGGATAAAACTAATTATGATAAGGAAATATATTATGATTGTCTTTCTTTTTTGGAGGGGGAGACTATTCAATTAGGTTTAGAAAAAGAACAAATGCAGGAGATTATTACTAAAAAACAAGTTAAAAAAGATATTCATCATTTGGTTGATTGTATTTATGATAATAAAGATTTAGAAATTGATACTGGTGATATTTCTAAAAGTTTAGATAATTTAATTCAAAATAAGTTAAAAGAAAATAATAGAGTCGCAACGGAAGATGAATTAGTTTCTATTAAAAATTTAGAAAAACAAATTAGCGATGGCTATGAAAGTAAAATTGTTTATTCTAAGAAATATGTCTTAAAAATAAGAAATTATTATCATCTCATTGTTCGCTATTTTTATAAGGTACTGTTTTTATTATTTAGTTTAGCATTATTTTTAATGTCCTTATTATTATTTATTTGTAAGAAATGGAATCGTTTTTTGAGGGAATTTGGTATGTCATTTTTGTCTGTGTTCTTTTTAATTGGTTTAATCAAGATCTTTATTCAACCTAAATTTCAACGGATTTTAATTTTTAGTCGTATTTTTTCTAAGTTAGTTATTGCTATGATTAATGCTTTTTTTCAATATTTATTGGTAATAGGGCTTATATTAGGAATAATTGGACTGATTATGATTATAATAGGAGTAGTTAGTAGTTATCCAAATAAAAAAAGGGGATGATACTTGCGTGAAATACTTTATTATTGTTGGTATTTCTATTCTTATTTTTCTTGTTTTATTATTCTTATTTTGTGCTTTGGTGGTTTCATCTCGAAGTGATCATGATTAGAGGTTGTTTGCTTATTTAATATTGATTATGTCTAGTACTATTTTTTTTGAATAGTACTTTTTTTGGGGGCAAATACTTTAGGGGAGAATTTTTTTTATTTTTTTTTAAAAAAGTAGGTAATTTAAGAGAAGTATGTTATACTATTTTTATAAGATAGTAAGGTAGTGTAGTATGGAAGAGATTGATGTTTTAGAACTTTTTAATTATTATAAATCGAAATTAAGTGTTTTTTTGTTGATATTTTCATTTGTTTGTTTATTAGGAGGGATTTATTCTTTTTTTCTTCAAAAACCTATGTATAATTCTTATACTAAGGTGATTTTGAGTGGAGAGAATACTATTACTCAAAATGATGTTATGTTAAATAAGAATTTAGTAGATACTTATGCTGAGGTTGTGAAATCGAGGAGAGTTTTAGAACAAGTGATTGAGGAGTTGGATTTAGATTTATCTTATGAAGAGCTTGCGAGTAAGATATCGGTAAGTGCAGTAAATAATACTGAGATTATTCAGATTAATGTTGTTGATAGTGATCCAGTTATGTCCGCTAATATTGCGAATACCACGGCTTCTTATTTTACTAAAGAGGTATTGGAATTATATAAGATGAATAATGTAAATATTTTGGATAAAGCCATTGTAAATGAAAATCCTTATAATATTCATCTTTCTAAGCAATTGTTTATTTGTGTGGTTTTAGGGTTTATTATAGCTAGTGGAATTATATTTGTTTTGTATTACTTTGATAGAACAATTAAATCAGTAGAGCAAGTTGAACAAAAATTAAATTTACCAATTTTGGGAAGTGTTCAAGAAGTGAGTAAGAAGGGGAGAAAAAGATGAAAGATGAATTAATCGTTCAAAGTAAACCAAAATCGAATATTAGTGAAGATATTAGGACCATTCGTACTAATTTACAATTTACTGCAAATAAGAAGGATTCAAAAGTTCTTCTTGTTACCAGTTCTATTGCGGGGGAAGGGAAAAGTTTTATTAGTAGTAATTTGGCCGTTGCTTTTGCTCAAAATGGGGAAAGAGTATTATTAATAGATGGAGATTTAAGATTAGGTGTTATTCATCATATCTTCCATTTGTCTAATGAGAGAGGATTATCTAATTTATTGATTGCCGATGATTTTTCTGAGTTAGCTACATATATTAAAAAAACAAAGATTGAAGGCGTTTATGTTATTCCAAGAGGTAATGTTCCTCCTAATCCAAGTGAACTTTTAGATTCTGATCGTTATCAAGAGGTTTTGGATTATTTAAAAGAAAAATTTGATCGGATTATTATTGATGGGGTTCCAGTGAATGGTTTGCCAGATTCGCTTATTATGGCAAGTAGTGTTTCACGTGTCATTATTGTTTGTGCATGTAATTATACTAGTATTGATGAGCTTGTTGAAACTAAGAAAGCATTATTGAAAATAAAAGCGAATATTGCTGGGGTTGTGGTTAATCGTGTTCCTAGAGTTAAACGAGGGAAATATTCTAATTACTACTATGAGTAAGAGGGGAGTATCATGACAGATATTCATTCACATATATTATTTGGGGTAGATGATGGGAGTAGAAGTGTAGAAGAATCTATTTTGCTGTTAAAAAAATTAAAAAGTGTAGGGTTTGATAAAGTTATTTTAACGCCTCATTTTATTGTAGATAGTAGTTATCATAGTACTTATGAAGAAAATTATTATCGATATAGAATTTTATTGGATAAAATAGAAGAGGTAGCATTGGATATTGATATTTATTTAGGAAATGAGTTATTTATTCATGAAAAATTAGGAGAAATGTTAGATAATGGTACGATTACTTGTTTGAATGATACAAAATATGTTTTAGTAGAATTTCCTCTTCATCAAAAAATTTTAAATTTAGAGAGTATTTTGTTTGCAATTCAATCACGTGGTTATCGAGTCATTATTGCTCATCCTGAGCGGTATGATTTTTTGAAAAAAAATTATTCTTTGGTAGATGTTTTAAGGAAAGATGGTTTTCTTTTTCAAAGTAACTATTCTAGTATTATTGGTGGATATGGTAAGGAAAGTGAAAAATTAATAAAATATATGCTAAAAAAGCATTATATTGATTTTTTAGCAACGGATATTCATAGAATAGATAATACTAGCGTTATTGATCATTTTCCCAAAATAGAAAAAAAGATAATTAAAGAAACGGGAGAAAGTTATTACCAAAGAATCAAAGAAAATAGTGATAAATTGACGATACATCGTTAAGAGATTTTTGAATAAAAAATTTCTTTTTTTTATGAATTTCGCTTACATGAAAATTTTTTTTGTGGTATATTGAATAAGCGACTTTCAAAAGAAAGTAGAAAAAGAGGTGTATTGATTATGAAAAAAATGGATTTAGGAAAAGATAATATTAACCATTTATTACTATCTTTTGCCATTCCTTGTGTTATTAGTATGCTAATTAATTCTGTATATAACATTGTTGATCAGATATTTATTGGTAAGGGTGTTGGAACACTAGGGAATGCCGCTACGAATGTTATCTTTCCTTTAGTCATTATCTTTAATGCAACAGCGGGCTTAATTGGAAATGGTGCTGCTGCTAATTTATCTTTAAAACTAGGAGAAGGAAAAAAAGAAGAAGGGGGAAAAATTATTGGCTCTGCCGTTACAATTTCTATTTTAGTAGCGATAATATTAAGTATTTTATCTTACTTATTCTTACCCCAACTAGTTTATTTCTTTGGCTGTACAAAAAATGTTTATCCGTATGCGATAGATTATGGTAGAATCATTATTTTAGGCGCTCCTTTTATGATCATTTATTCTAGTTTATCTCAGTTAATTCGAGCCGATGGTTCTCCAAAGTATTCCATGATTTTATTGGTTGTAGGGGCTATTTTGAATATCATTTTAGACCCTATCTTTATCTTTTGTTTTCACATGGGAGTAAAAGGCGGGGCTATTGCTACTGTTATTGGACAAATTGTATCTTTCTTAATGGCTATTTTTTATCTCAAAAAGGTAAAGTCAGTATCGATTAATAAAAAGTCTTTTGTGATTGATAAGACGATTTTTCGAACATTAGGACTTGGCCTATCTTCTTTTATTACCCAAATTACGGTTTTGGCTTTATTTATTTTTATGAATAATATGATGACGAAATATGGTATTCATACGAAATATGGGGCTGATATTCCTTTATCTGTATATGGGGTAATCTCAAAATTAAATAGTCTTTATATTTCAACAATTTTAGGAATTTCTATTGGCTCCCAACCAATTATAGGCTTTAACTATGGTGCCGAAAACTATGATAGAGTAAAGAAGGTATTAAAGAAAGTTTTACAAATTAATTTTGTTGTAGGATTAGTATTCAATATTATTTTCTACTTATTCCCTCAACAATTAGTGAGCATCTTTATCTCAAAAGCAGATCCAAGTTATCACTTATTCATGGAGTTTGCCGTATTAATTTGTCACAATTTTCTCTTACTTATGGGACTAAATTTCTTAGAAATGACTACTTCTATCGTTGTTCAATCACTTGGAAATGTTAAAAAAGCAACTGCGGTATCTTTTATCAGACAAATTATTTTATTTATTCCTCTTGCTTGTTTCATGTGCATTGTTCTAGATAAGGGAATTTATGGTGTTTTAGAAGCCGGTCCTATTGCGGATGGTATTACTTTTTTCATTGCTATTTTCATTTTTGGAAGTGAATATCGAAAATTATCTTCGAATGAATTAGATAAAGAAAATACTTCTGTATCTGTTTTATTAGAAAAAGGAAGTCATCTAGGAAAAAAGATGGTGATTACGATTTCTAGAGAATATGGAAGTGGGGGAAGATATGTTGGAAGGCTATTAGCAGAGTCTTTAAATATTCCCTTTTATGATAAAGAATTAATTTGTTTAACTAGTCAATCTTCAGGTCTTGGAGAAGAATATATCAAGAAAACAGAACAAAAATTATCCACGGCTAAATTTGAAGGCAATAATGATGATAGAATCTTTTTAGCGGAAGAGAAAGTGATTCAGAAATTAGCTAAAAATTCTTGTGTCATTGTGGGAAGATGTGCGGATTATATTTTAAAAGATGATCCAGATGTTATTTCTATTTTCTTATATAGTGATGATGAGAGTAAAGTAAAAAGAGCAGTAAAATATTATCATTTAGAAGAAAAAGAGGCCAGGAAAAAGATTAAAAAAATGAATCAAGAAAGAGCCAAACATTATTTATACTATACGAACAGAAAATGGATGAATTTTGATAACTATGATTTTATCTTAAATGTAGATACCTTGGGTGTTGAGGAATCCGCTAAATTCATTTTAGAGTATGTTTTGAAGAGGAAAAAATAATATTGCTCTTTTTTTCTGACGAAAAAAGTCTAATTTTTAGAAATGAAAAAAAAGTGCTTGCCAAAAAAAATAAATATGGTATCATTATATATGATAGATAGGAGGATAAAAAATGGAAAAAAATAGATCAGGACAATTTATTGCACTCTTAGCTTTAATCGTTGCTATCGTTGGTGTATCTGTAGGTTTTGCGGCTTTTTCTAGTGCTCTTAGCATTCAGTCAAGTGCTACTGTTACACCAGATAAAAGTACAATGAACGTTGATTTTTCAAGTTCCGATACTGCTGTTGTAACGAATGACATTAAGCCAACAACTACTCCAAGTACGGTAGAGGCAACAGATGCGACTATTGACAATAGTTCAGATCCAGTAATTAAAAATTTAAGTGCAACTTTTAAAGAACCTGGACAAAAAGCTGTTTATACTTTTTATGCATATAATGCAGGAGAATTAGAGGCATTCTTAAAAAGTATCGTTTATGAAAATGTTTCTTCTAAGAGCAGTAATAAAGTTTGTACCGCAGGAGAAGGAACAACGGATGCTTTAGTTCAAAAAGCGTGTGATGGAATTTTTCTAAAGGTAAAAGTAGGAACAGAAGCGGAAACATCAAGTGGAATTGCTAGTATTAATAATCACTCTCTAGCAAAAGGAGTAAGTGAAGAAATTACAGTTACTCTTGAATATGCAAGCAACGCGGAAAGAGTTGATGGAGATTTTACTGTATCATTTGGTGATGTTACACTAAACTATAGTTCAGTAGATTAGAAATCAAAAAATGGCACAGAATATTCTGTGTCATTTCCATCTTATTTTCTTAAGAGAGGAATAAAAATGAAAAAAAGTTATTTCAAATTAATCCTATTTTCGCTTGTTCTTATCATTCTATTTTTAGTAAATTGTTTTATCTTTCATTTTCTAACGCAAAATTTACTTAATATTTTTCTTCTTTTCTTAATTGGGATAACGTATTTTATTTTTGGATTTGAAAAAGATAGACATCGCTATCAAAAAGACATTATTTTAGAACTTACTATTTTAATGATTAGTTTTTTTCTTCTTTATTATTTAGTAGGAATTTTTATTGGGTTCGCTAAAACGAGTAATTACTTCAATATTTTATCCTTAAAAAATATTATCATTCCTATTATTTTTTATCATGTTGAAAAAGAATTTTTAAGGTATCAGTTATTAAGAAAAACGAGTCTTTCTAAGGCACTTACGACTTTAATTATTTTATTATTTATTGTGATGGACAGTGTTATTCCAATGTCAAGTCATTCTTTTGGTTTTACTAGAGAAATATTTTTAGTTTTTGCTCTAAATATTATGCCTTCTATTACGGAAAATATTTTTTGTACCTTTTTAAGTAAAAATTTTGGCTATTTGCCTAGTATATTCTATTTATTAGTAATGCGACTAAGTCAGTATTTTTTACCTATTATTCCCAATCCCAATGAATACCTTTATTCTATTATTTTCTTTTTATATCCTCTAGTGATGATGAGACTAGTGAAAAACTATTTAAAAATATCAAAAACAGAAAATACTTCATTAGACTATTCTAAAGGAAAATATTACTTTCTAGGATATGGATTTGCCATAATCATGTTAACGATATTAGTATATTTTGTTTCAGGCTATTTTAGATATTATACTATTGCTATCGCTAGTGGTTCAATGGAAGATACAATTGATAAGGGAGATGTTGTAGTTGTTGATAAAGAATATCAAACCATTGGTAAAAATGATATTTTAGCTTATCGACACGATAATAAAGTTGTCGTTCATCGGGTTTATAAAATGATTGATACAGGAAGTGAAAAATTTATTTATACTAAAGGGGATGCTAATTCCAATTTTGACCAATATAAAGTCACAGAAGATATGATAATCGGTGTTGTAAAAGTAAAAATTCCTTTAATTGGTTATCCAACGGTATTGTTAAATGAAAGATGGTAGGAGGTGTTTATTGTGTCAATAAACAAGAAAAAACAAATAAAGCAAGAAAATAAAGGATCTAAAAAAATGTATTTTTCTTATCAAACAAGGATTATGATTCATTTCTTTTTATTCTTTATTTTTGGGGGATTAGGTATTTTTTGGATCAATCGTTCCTTAAATATTGTCCAAACCAAAAATTTAATTTATCGCGAAAAGGGAACGGTAGATTATTCCGTGTGTCTTCGGGAAAATACTTTTTATGAAAATGAATGTTTAAAAGGGGGAATGTCTTATATTGCCAGTTTAATTGACACAATTCCTCTTCATTTTCAATATCAATTTATGGTAAGTAATGAGGATATTTTAAAAGAAGTAGAGTATGAAGTTTTAGCTAAGTTGGTAATCTCTGATAAAGAAAATACAACCAATTATTATGAGAAGAATTATACCTTACAAACTAGGGGCACCGATTCCATTAGAAGAAATGGAATGGATTATCTTTTAGATAAAAATATTTCTATTCATTATAATGACTACAATGAAATTGCAATGAACTTTAAATCACAGTATGGAGTAGATACCGAAAGTTATTTAGAAGTCTATTTAATTGTATATCATGAGACTTCTGAAGGCTATCAGATTCCGTCAACAGGAGTAACTTCCGTAAAAATTCCTTTATCACAAAAAGCAATTCAGATTCAATTAGATTCTAAAGAAATTACTCAAAATCAAAATAATACGGTTACTAAAACCGAGTTTACTCTTACAAATGGAATTTATTTAGCTCTAGGAATACTTTTTATTCTTTTTGCAACTATCTATGCTGTTATTATTATTAGAATGATTGGACTATTAAAAACAAGAAAAAATGCCTATGATAAATATTTAAGTAAGATTTTAAAAGAATATGACCGTTTAATTGTTGAAACATCTTCTTTTCCTAATATTCAAGAATATCATCTTCTTAAAATAGAAAGTTTTGAAGAATTATTAGATGTTCATGATAATTTAAGTTTACCAATTATGCACTATCATATTGCCAAACATCAAAAATCAGTATTTTATATTCTTCAAGATAAAAATCTTTACTTATTTACTTTAAAAGCAATTGATTTAGAAAAAAAGTAGGGATAGAATGAAGGAACAAAAATGTCCACAATGTGGTTTTTCTCTTACAAACAACTCCTATTGTGTTCGCTGCGGGTATGCGAAGAAGGTTACGATAACCAATATGGAGAAGTATAAAGAGATAAAAAAAGATATCGAACTTTATTTAAAAGAAGATTACTTAAAAATATTACATGGAGAAAATACAGTACTTATCTTTATTTTAGGATTATTTTATTTATCTTACCTAAATTATCCAATTCTAGGTGTTATTTTGGAAGGAATAGAACTCATCATTCTCTATTTTTTCTTCCAAATTCACCTCTATTTATGGGATGGAGGAATAGCTCCTCTTATTCTTACTATCTTGAATTTTTTACTCTTTCGTTTAATCGAAGCCTCGTTTTTAAATCCCATGATTTTAAAATTATCAGAAAGAAAATTAAACAGGTTAAAAGAAGAAAAAAATTATCAACAAATTCTTTATCAACATCAAGGACATTCTCTTTTTAGTCTCATTTTCTCCCTTCTTCTATTCCTTCTTCTCATTGCCATTTGGGTGATTGTCTATCGCCTTATTCGTGGAAATTATTAATTTACTTAAATATCAAAGAAATTATCTCATTAGTTTCTTTTTTTTATTAAAAAACTTTTTTTCTTTTTAAGTATTTTACAAAAATAAGTAAACTTTATTGACTTCCTGATTGAAAAAACTATATACTAAAAAAGTAAGATTGGTGGTGATAGAATGTATGCAAAAGTAATAACGGAGATAACCGCTAAAGCAGTAGATAAAATGTTTATCTATAAAATTCCAAGAGATATTAAAAAAATTAAAGTTGGTTCAAGAGTAAAAATTCCTTTTGGTCACCAAGAATTAGAAGGTTTCGTTTTAGAACTTACCAATGAAAAAGAAGATTATGAATTAAAAGAAATAACAGCATTAGTAGATGAAGAACCAATCTTAACCGAAGAAATGCTTTATTTAGGGAAAGTTTTAAGTGAGCAACTTTTATGCTCTAGAATTTCCATCTATCAAGCCATGTTACCCAAAGCCCTAAAAGCAAGTAATAAAACTGAAATCAAGAAAAAAATGGACACTTATTTAGTTTTAAATTGGAAGAGGGCAGAAGTAGAAAATTATTTAGAAAAGTGTCGCTTTAATAGGCAAAAAGAAATTTTAATGAAACTTTTAGAAAGTGGCGAATATCTCATCACCAAACAGAATAGTTCAATCAAAACATTAGTTAAGAATAATATTTGTACCCTAGTTCAAAAAGAAAAATATCGATACTCTTTTCAAACTACCAAACAAGACCATCGCGTTACATTAAATCAAGAACAACAATATGCCGTTAATAGGGTATTAAGTGCAAAAAATCAAGCCAAGACTTTTCTTCTTTATGGAGTAACTGGTGCGGGAAAAACAGAAGTTTATATGAATATTATCGAAGGAATGCTAAAGATTAATAAAACAGCCATTATGCTTGTTCCAGAAATTAGTCTAACTCCCCAAATTGTCGAAAGATTTGTCTTAAGATTTGGTCGTGACGTTGCCATCTTACATTCTGGTTTAAGTGAAGGAGAAAAATATGATGAATACCGCAAAATAACAAACGGAGAAGTTCATATTGTAGTTGGCGCTAGAAGTGCTATTTTTGCTCCTTTAAAAAACATCGGCGTAATCATTATTGATGAAGAACATTCTTCTACATATAAACAAGATAATCATCCAAGGTATCATGCTAGGGATGTCGCAATTTTAAGAGGAAAATACCACCAGGCTCCTGTCGTATTAGGAAGTGCTACTCCATCATTAGAAAGTATGGCTCGAGCAGGAAGAAAAGTTTATGAATTACTTACTTTAAAAACAAGAGCGGGAAAAGGAAAATTACCCCAGGTTTATATTGTAAACATGAAAGAAGAGGTAAAAAAGAAAAATTTTATCTTCTCGGAACTACTCAGTCGTAAGATAGAAGAAAAACTCTTAAAAAAAGAACAAATCATTCTTTTCTTAAATAGAAGAGGATATAGTTCAATATCTAGTTGTGGTGATTGTGGAGAAGTTATCAAATGCCCCAATTGTGACATTAGTCTAACTTATCATAAGAGTAGTAATATGTTGCGATGCCATTACTGTGGATACGCCACCAAAAAAGTAAGTATCTGTCCTAAATGTCACAGTTGTAACATGAAAGACTTTGGGTTAGGTACGGAAAAATTAGAAGAAGAATTACATCATTTGTACCCCAACGCTAGAATTGTCAGAATGGATATGGATACAACTTCTAAAAAAGGAGCTCATCAAAAAATTATTGATGACTTTGGTAACGGGAAATATGATATTTTAGTAGGAACTCAAATGATTGCGAAAGGACTAGACTTTCCCAAAGTAACCCTAGTTGGCGTGATGAATGCAGATGCTAGCCTAAATATTCCTGACTTTAGAAGCAGTGAAAGAACATTCCAACTTCTCTGCCAAGTATCAGGTCGTGCTGGAAGAGGAGAGGAAAAAGGAGAAGTGATTATCCAAACTTACAACAATACCCATTATAGCATCATACTTGCCAAACATCATGATTATCTTTCCTTTTATAAAGAAGAAATGAAAATCAGAAAACAACTTAACTATAGTCCATACTACTATATTATATTAATTAAAATCTCTACCAAAGACTATGAATTAAGTTTCCGTGAGGCCAAAAAAGTCGGAGAATACCTAAGAAGCCATTTAAGCAAAAATACTTATGTCCTAGGTCCTGCTATGGCGAATGTCTTTAGAATCGATAATATTTACCACCAACAATGCATCATCAAATATCAACACGACGTGAATTTAAAACAAGCCCTTCTTACTCTAGACAATCACTATAAAGGAAATAGTAAAGTATCTCTAGAAATTGACATTAATCCCAATCGTTTATAAATGAAAAGTGCTTATCCAAATTTTTCTTTAAAGAAAAAGAGAAACCCCAATAAGAGAAAAAAATGATTCATTAAAAAGAGAAAATAAGTGATGAAAAATAAAAATACCAAAGAATTACAATTAATCAAACTAAATCAAAAATATAGTGCCCTTCAATCAAAATACGGCGCTAAAGAATTAGATTCAATTTATAATGGTGGCTGTGTAGATAATCCTAACATTTGTTTTGTTTTTATGAATCCAACTGGTAGAAATATTGCAAGTGCAAAAACCTGGACAGGAAGAAAATCTCCTTGGCTTGGAACGAAAAACATCTGGAAACTATTTTATCAAGTTAATTTAATAAAAGAGCCATTATTTCATCAAATTCAAGAAAAAAAGCCCAAAGATTGGGACTATAATTTCTGTGATGAAGTATATGAGGAAATAGAAAAAAATATCATGAAATAGAAATTCATCAAAAAAAATATAAAGTATATCCAGTCTATTACCCCGTTGGTAATGGAATATTTAATATTGATAAAGCCATCGAAGATATTAAATGGATAATAAAAAAAGAAGTCAATTAGAATTCCCCACAAAAAAATAAATCTCCAAATGAGGTAACTTGAAGTAGTTTAATAAGAATAGAAAAAACAATCACAAAAAAATGTCATGAATTTATTTTCGTTTATGACATTTTATTCATTTTTTTATTCATTGTTTTGGCCCATTAAATTCAATTTCCTTAGAAAAATAGTTATCAATAATAGAACTTTCCTTCCAATCATAAGCATTAATAATACTAGAAAATTCATCCAATCGAAATTCAGGTATTGTAATTACAGGCTTTTCTGTTTTCAAATAAGCAAAAGAATCTTCCAAAAGTATTTTTGCTTGTCCCTTTTTTCTATATTCTGGATGAACCATAAATGTACAAAGTTTCTTTTCAAAATCATTTTTTAAAATACTAATACCTGCAACTTCTAAGCCATCCAAATAAAATATTATATCTCCAGTACCATTAATAACTCTTGGAATATTTTTTGAAAAAAACCACTTATAATATTCTGGATATTGATTTTTATTATAATCAGTTAATAAATATATTTCATTAACAGCCTTAGAGAAATTTTTATCTTTCATTTCACTTAAGATAAACTTTTTCTCCACCCCTTTGTTTAAAATATTATAGCCCATGAATACAAATCATGCTATAATCTTAAGTAGAGGTGTTTTAAATGAAAAAGAAGATTTTAAGTAGCACTTATTTAAATGAAGCCCAAAAGTATCAAATTAAGTTTTATTTAGATGAAGAAGATAAATATATCATTGTCAAAAAACTAATAAAACTAAGTAAAAAATTTATTATTCAAAATGATGTTATTGCAATGGATGATGGGTACTACGTTATAGAAATTGTCCCTAAAAATAAAAATTATGCTCTACGTTTATTTTTAAATGATAAAAAGGAAATAATTGAGTATTACTTTGATATTATCAAAGAAAGTGGAATAGATAAAGAACTAAAAGTACCATATTTTATTGATTTATATCTTGATATTACTATTCAAAAGAATGGAAAGGTAAACATACTTGATGAAGAGGAGTTAAATGATGCCTTAAACAATAAGGATATCACTAAGAAAGATTATGAACTTGTTCTTAAAGTAAAAGAACAATTATTAAAAGAGATTGAAGAACAGAGTAATGATTTAATGAATTTAGACTACATGAAATATTTAAATATATGAATGAGAGCCAAGAAATAAATGACAAATGTTAAAATAGTATCATTCAACATAGTTCCTCATTATAGGAGAAAAGATTATCAAAAAATAAAATTTATTGAAACACTAGAAGTAGAATTAAAATTAGATTTTCCTAAAATTAAAGGCTTTTTTGCTAGAAATTGAATAAGAATGAAAAAATTTTATCTTGAATATAAAGATGAAATTATATGAAAGAAAATTCTTACCAGATAAGACAAACAATTTTAATAATGCATTAGTTGTACAACAAAGTGACTTAGCAAGTGATTTATAAAAAAATCCTTATATATTTAATTTACCGTTTTTAAAAGAAATTTATATGCAAAAAAGAACTAGAAGAATCTATGATAGAAAGAATACGAGATGTATTACTAGAACTCGGAAATGGTTTTAGTTTTATAGGAAACCAATATAAATTAATAGAAAGGAGAATAACATATGGACAATAAAAAATTGCAAATAACCAATCATGATTTTTTAATATATAGGGATTCAAACAATGATGTTAAGGTTAGTGTAATGTTAATAAATAACGACATATGGCTTACTCAAAATTTGATTGCAGAATTATTTGGGGTAGGAAGGAGTACAATAACAGAACATATTAATAATATATTAAATAGTGGTGAACTTGATGAAAATAACACCGTCGGAAAAACCGACGTTGATAATTCTAAAAAACCTGTAAAGATATATAACCTTGATATGATTATTGCAGTTGGATATAGAGTAAATTCAAAAAAAGCAACAAACTTTAGAATTTGGGCTACTAAAATATTAAAAGAATATATGATAAAAGGTGTAGTTATGGATGATGAAAGATTAAAAAATCCTAATTACATCTTTGGCGAGGATTATTTTGAAGAAACACTTGAAAGAATTAGAAATATTCGTTCAAGCGAGAGAAGGTTTTATCAAAAAATAACAGATATATATTCTTCTTGTAGTGTAGATTATGATAAAGATTCAGAAATAACAAAAGAATTTTTTAAAACAGTTCAAAATAAATTACA
>CAKPBH010000017.1 GCA_934140355.1 uncultured Bacilli bacterium
AGCTGAATTTTAGCTCTCTCACAAAGTTCATTTATCATTAGTTTTTGGTTCCACCAACACTACTTGACAAAGAACCATTTTATCATCATGATAGCTTTTTTTATTATTTGGATTTTTCTAATGAAAATCATACACTTTAAATTTTTCTATCCATTTTTTGCAGTACTAATCGCTTTCCTAAAGATTGACTTTGTAAAACTTCATAATTTTCTCTATCAACAACATTAAACAATCCTGATGACACATCAAATGAAGCATTAGGCATAATTAAATACATCCCGCACTCGGGAAATCTTCCAAAAATCTTTATAACAGAACCATCTGATGGATAGTCCAAACGAACCCAATCAGCGAATAATAAAATCGCTTCTTCATTTAAGCCATATTGTTCATAAGCCTCAAAATTTTTAGGCACGTTCTTATATTGATTTTCTAACATTTGATAGTTGTATGGATTGAGTATTAAAAAATTTTGTACATAACCATCTATTTTTTTGATGCTTTGTAAATATTTTTTGTAACTTTTTAATGTTTGCAATTCGTAATTGGCTTTAATGCAATCATTATTTCCACTTTTTATTTCTCCAAATCCATGTAACCCAGTGTTAAAACGACCATCCTTAAACTTCAAATAATCTTGTATTTTAATCTGATCTTTTTCTTCAAATACTCTATAAATTTTTAACATCATTCACCATCCTTGAATTCATCTATTTTTTCAGAAAAATCTGCAACACATATCAAAGTAATTTTAAGTATTTTAAAATTAAAGTTCTTAACTTAATGTAATTTATCAACCTCCTCACTAAAAACATCTCTTGCTTTTTTTAAAATTTTTATCAAATCATCTCGAGATATTTCTTTATTCAAATCGGAATTATTCTTAGCAAACGCATCTAAATTATTGGTAGGATTAGAAACATTCTTCCAATCCCTTCTAAAATTTTCACTTCCTGATGTACATAGCGTTTGTCCAATTAACATAAAGAAATTTCCTAAAGCATTTTGTTCATTACTATTCAAGTAATCAATTAATACATACCCAATTAAAAAAGCGGTAATTGTAATTAATTTTGACGTTTCGCGATTCGAGCCATTCATATTAAAATATATGTTAGAATTCGGCTATCATTCATGTTCTAAATACTCTCGCAACTTCTTTAAATCCGTAAGTAATTCCTTGTTATTCGCATTCAAATCTGTTTTTTCTTTCCCTTTTAAAGACAATAATTCGTGATAACTAATCACTGCATTTTCTTCTTGATTTTTCTCATATTCTGTAAGCTCAATAGTTTTGGGTTCCGCTTCTTGTTCTAGTCGATTGGATAATTTTTCTAAGTAATCTCTATTTTTTAAAGTGTTCATATTAGACTCACTTTCGTTATCTTTCTTAATAAATTCATTTAGGTGAATTGGGGAAGATGGGAGGGTGTCATTTTTTTTATCTTCGAATACCCTACTGGTACTTTGAGAAAAATTAGGTTTGATGGGAACATGAAAATTTGCTTCCAAAGAATTATTTGTAGATGACTTTGGCGTGAAATTTGTTAAAGTGTTTTCTTCATTAAGATTATCATTTTTTAACTTATCTTTTTGCTTTGTTTCTTTTGTTTCGTTTAATGTAGAAATAGAAATGACATCTTTTTGTTTTAATGATAATGCTATTTTTTCTTCTCTTAATTTTTTTATTTCATTTAATAAATTATTATTTTTAATTTTTAAATCATTATTTTCTTTCCAGAGATGGACACAAAAAAAGAAAAAGAAAAAAGTTGTAAAAAGAAGAAAAATCTCCGTCATATTATCACCTTACTTCATAAAATTCAAAACACTTGCTACATAAATTGCTGCTGTTTCTACCCTCATTATCTGGTTGCCAAGAGAAACAGGAGAGTAGCCAGATGATAAAAGAGATTTTTCTTCTTCGTCCGTTATTCCCCCTTCAGGACCAATTACAAATATCTTTGAGTAATCATTAAGTGGTTGAAGAAATTTATAATTTATTTTTTGAGAATTTTTTGTACTACAAACAAATTTTTTATCATAAGAAAGTTTGCTTAATTCGGAAAGACAAAGCGGTGAAGAAATTTTTGGAATATCAATTCTTTTGGATTGTTCAGCAGCTTCTTTACAAATCTTTTGCCACCGCTCCATTCTTTTATTCAATTTTTCTTGTTCTAGTTTGACAATACTTCTTTCCATCTTCACGGGAATAATCTCATCAATCCCTAGTTCAGTTAATTTTTGTAAAATTAAATCCATTTTCTGCTCTTTCACTAGAGCAACAGCAACTGCCACTTTTGAGGTAGAACTACTTTTTGTATCAACAGAAGATAAAATATGAACCCATCTTGAACTTAAGTTTTCAATTTCGCAAATGTATAATTTCTTCTCAAACACGCACTCAATTTTTGTTCCGATTTGGAAACGCATTACATTTTTAATATGGTGAAGATCTGAGTTTTCTAGGGCCAAATAATCTTCTTTTTTTTCTAAAACAAAATATCTTTGCATATTCTACTAACCTACTCTTACACTTTCTTTTTTATTAAACTTTTAGAATCTATGATTTCTATCTCATCTAAACTCGAAATAAATTTTTCGTTTCTACATTTCACTTTTTCATAAATCTCATTAGAAATTTCGCTAGCCATTAAAAACATAGAATCTGTTTGGATAGAAGATGAAACATCAAGAAAATCTTGAAATTTTAAATTACTATTACACAAAAGGAGCCTCTGACAAGAGACGTTGATACTTTTTACTTTTTCAACATTCTCTATTGTAACATTATTGCCTTTTAACATGAAGTTATAGCACTTGTATTTTGCTTCTTCATTGCCAAGAATTGTAATATTTTTAGCGTTAATCGCCAAAGTTAAATCATTGAAATTATCGTCTTCTACTCTTAGATGAAATTTCTCTAAATTTTCACCAGAAATAAAATGAAAATAATATTGCTTAGACATTTTAGGACAAATTATATCCACGCTACCGCCAAAAAAATTTACAAAATTTTCACGAAATACACAATTTTCTAAAACCAATCTTGTTGTCTTTGGACACTCTATTTTAATTTTTTGATAGAAACAAACGTTGTTCATATACAAAAAATCAACATCATCACAAACCTTATAAACCTTATTAGAATATTCTTTGAAAATACTCTTTAAAATTTTATGTTTATTAGGGACTTGAAAAGTCTCCGTATAAAATTTTCCATTTTTCAAATAGAAAATTACAGCCTTTTTCATTTAAAAGTTCTTCCTTTCTAAAACTTACGTTAAATATTTATATTAGAGCGATTGCTATTTAATATACAACAAAATCTGTCAATATTCAAGCTTTTTTGATCAGTATTTTTTTTAAATCATTTTCCAACAAACTAATATCATTTGGACTCATAAAAGCAAATACGGTATTATCGTATTGAGCGAGTACTTCGGCATCACTAAGAGAAATCAATGAGGATGTCTCAAGTGCATCAACAATTAAATTTGATGTCACTTTTGGATAGTCTTCTTGTTTTTCTCTTGCAGGATGAATAGGTAATACATAACTCCAATCTGCCTCTTTAAAAACTTTCACTAAATCATGAGCAAATTCCAATGTTCTAGAAAAAGTATGTGGTTGAAAAATAATGACTAATTTTTTGGTTGGATACTTTTGACGGATTGCTTCTATTGTTGCCTTAACTTCATTAGGATGGTGCGCATAATCATCAATAATTACATTATTTCCAACTACTTCTTCAGAAAAGCGACGCTTTGCTCCATGAAATTTCTCTAAGTTATGAAAGACCTCTAGATAAGGGATTTTTTCATGAATTGCAACGGCTACTACGGCCAGAGCATCTAGTAATTGATGGCGTCCAAACAATGGTAGGGAAAAATGACCATAGCCTTCAATGTCAAAGGAAATTCCCTGCTCATCATAAGTAATATTATCTGCACGGACATCATTATTCTCTCCTAATCCATAATAGATGACTGGCTTTTTTAAATTCATCTTTCTAGTATAAGGATCATCCCCATAAGCGATAACAACATCACTAGCAAGATCGGCATAATGCGAATAAGCATCAATCACGTCATCTATATCCCGATAATAATCCACATGATCCAAATCAATATTTGTAATGACTGCAATAGTGGGATGATATGCTAAGAAATGTCTTTGGTATTCACAAGATTCTAATGCAAAATAAGTATTATCCTTATGACCGCAGCCCGTTCCATCACCAATTAAATAATTAATTCCCCTATTTTTAAATGCTAAAGCCATCATATTTGTTGTAGTAGTTTTACCGTGGCATCCTGCAATGCAAATTGTTTTAAATTTTTTCGTTAATTCTCCAACCATTTCATTATATTCATAAATTTTTAGTTTTAGTTCTCTTGCTTTTTTTAATTCAACATTATCTTCTCGAATTGAAGATCCTTTAATAATGGTGTATCCTTCTTTGATATTTGTTGCATTATAACAATAAAAGGGAATAGCATTAGAAACTAATTCTGATTCCGTAAAAAAATGTTTCTCAACATCACTTCCCATCACCTCGTATCCTAATTGTTTTAAAATAACAGCTAAGGCACTCATTCCTGTTCCTTTAATTCCAATAAAATAATACATTATCTACCCCTACCTTTTCTAACTTCTTCTTCATCTAAGTAATATAAATCTTCATTTAAAATTTGTTTTTTTACCATCTCATAGCGTTCTTTTTGAATTTGTTGAAATAAATTAATTTTCAACTGTTTAATTATAATCTGTAATTTATTAAGCGCAATACTTCCGTAAGTATTTCCCATATAATGAATGTAGCGATTAATTAAATTTACTTTCAATCTTTCGGCTTCAATAATCACATTTTGAATCTCTCCACTGCTACTATCATCAGAAGTGTCAAATTCTTCTAGGCGCCTAACAAAGTATTTTAATTTTATTTCTACTTTTTTACAAATTAATTTTTCCTGTAAAGTTGGATTAATGAAAATGATTTTATGAACATCAATCGCATCTTCTACCCGCGTTTTAGGCGTTATGGGATATCCTTTTATCTTATCATACTCCAAATACAAAATTTCTCCTGATTTCTTATCTTTATGCAAATAATAGTTTTTTCTTTTCATATCACTAAGCCTCATTTCTCTGCTTGGTTAGTTGCTGTCTTTGTTCTTCACGCCACTTGCGAATATTCTCATGATGACCACTAAGTAAAACACTAGGAACGGTCATTCCTCTAAATACTTCTGGTCTGGTATAAACTGGATAATCCACCAAATTATCTGTAAATGTTTCGCTTGCTAAACTTTCGGCATTAATGACACCAGGAATTAATCTAGTTACCGCATCTGCAATTGCCATAGAAGGAATTTCTCCACCAGTTAAAACAAATTCTCCGATAGAAATTTCCATATCGATAATGGATTTAATTCGCTCATCAAACCCTTCATAATGCCCACATAACAAAATGAGGTGCGGTTTTAATGCAAAATCTTGAGCCATATTTTCTGTAAATAATTTTCCCGATGGTGTCAACATTACTACTAGACTCTCATTCGTCTTTACCGCCTCCACTGCAGCAAAGACAGGTTCACACATCAGCACCATTCCAGCGCCACCACCATATTGGTAATCATCTACTTGTTTATTTTTAAATGGAGAATAATCCCTAATGTTATGAATATTTATCTGAACCAACTTTTTATCCATTGCCCTTTTAATAATAGACTCATTTAAAAAGCCGTTAAACATTTCGGGAAATAAAGTTAAAATATCGATTTTCATGACTCACCCTCTAACTTCTAACTAATCCTTATTATATCATCAAAAATTAAGTCTATCGCCTTTTTATCTAACTGTTTACAAAAAAAGCAACTATTTTTCTCATTTTTTCTAAAATAGAGAAAAGCCACTGCTCTATGAATTTGTTTTATCAATATGAACGCTAAACAAATATATAACTGTAATTTAAAGCTTTTGATGATTAAAGTAAGTTTAGTAGTTATCCCCTACGGACGTAAAATTAATCTAATAGTCCTGAAATATTTTCTAAAATGATTCCTTTATTGCGATCAATTTTTTTGATGACTTCTTTAACATATGGAACATAATAAGTTTTATCTTCTTTTTGGATCACTAACTTATCTTGTTTATCTATCAGTACTTTTTTTACTATTCCTTTAATCTCATCATTCATCCAAACTTGCATGCCGATTAAATCTTCATCTAAAACTTCATTTTCAGCTAATACAATGTCTTCTCTTTTGACATATACAGATAATCCTTTATATTTCAAGACTTCATTGATATTTGTATATCCTTGCATTGTAATCATATCATAATTTTTATGAACACGATAATTAAGAATCACCTCATGTTCTTTTTTTTTGCCGATATAGATAGAAAAATCCTTAACAAACACTTGCTTTTTATAACGAAAATTAGAGATAATTCTCACTTCTCCCTTAATTCCGTGCGTATTTACGATTTTCCCCAAATAAATATATTCCATTTTTATCACCTACTTATTACTAATTTCATACAAAAGAATAGATGCGGCAACACTAGCATTTAGACTCTCACAATTTCCATTCATCTTAATATATAAAAACTGATCACATAAACTTTCTATTTTTTCGCTAATGCCTTGCCCTTCATTTCCGATAACCAGTGCAAAGTGCGAATAAATAGCGGCTGTTCTAACATCACAACCATTAGTTACTTTCGTTCCTATAATTTTATAATCCTGCTCCTTTAATTGATGGATAATTTTTTCTGTATCACTGATCATAATTGGAACATAAAACATCATTCCTTGACTCGCTCGAACGACCTTAGAATTATAAAAATCAACACAATCTGGACTACAAATTATTGTATCAATATTAAATGCAACCGCACTTCGAATAATCGTTCCTAAGTTCCCTGGGTCTTGTATTCTATCTAAAATTAAAATTTTTTCTCCAAAATTCTCAACAGCATCCTTCTTCGACACAACGGCCATAATTTTAGAAGGTGAAGCGGTTGATGATAATTTTTTTAAAACATCCAATGATACGTATAGTGTTGGAACATCGATTGGGAAAATCTCGTTTTGTTCTAATATGAGTTCTTGAATCAAGCCGGCACGATAAGCCTCAATGACTAAATGTTTTGTTTCAACTAAAAAACATCCTTTTTGATCACGATATTTTTTTTCTTTCAATTTTTCTAATTCTTTAATATGTTCATTATGTACTGATGTAATTAACATCTCCATCAACTCCTTAATTTTTTTCTCTTTTCTTTATAATCAGGACAATACTTTGCCACATAGTGCCAGAAACGAGGGGAATGATTGGGTTGTAAAAAATGACATAGCTCATGGATGATCACATAATCCAAGCAGTCTTCGGAATAGTGAATCAGCTCGCTATTTAATGTAATTCTGTAGGTTTTAATATTGCATACGCCCCAACGCGATTTCATCTTTCGAATTAGCAAAGATGCTCGAGGAATATTCTCCTCTTTTTCGATTGTTTCTTGCCAGTGTGCTAGATGCTTAGAAAATATTTTTTTACTATATTGATCTAAAAAATTGGAAAGCATAGTTAAATCAGAGCAAAAAAGATTTGATTTTTCAAAAAAAACATTCTTGATGGATGGATCAAAAATAATTTGATATGGATTTCCTAATAGAAAAAACTGTTCTTTTTTTTGTTGCTGTTCTCTTTCTCGTTTTATCATCTTTTCAATAGATTCTCTAGACAAATTTAACATTTGATCAATTTTTTTTGAAGGCATAAAATAAGAGGTAGTTACAATAATACAACCATTTTTTACACGAATATATGTATTTTTATTTTTTTTGCGAATAATTTTTATTTCATAATTTTCATTTTGATACAAAAACATTTTCATTATTCATACCGATAATACTGCGGAAATCTGCCTAATTTCTTTACAAAAAAATAAAATTTATTTCTATCGATGGCATGATATTTTAAAACTGCTTTATTGTAACTATCTAGAGAATATTCTAAATGATTCCACCCAGTAGTTAAATTATTTTTTAATTGCACATAGTCTTTTTCTTTTCCTAACCATGAATAGGTTGATTCTAGATTTGAAAAAGAAGTAGCGGCATCCTTTAATTTTTTTATTAGTGCAATAACTTCCTTTTGATCACTAGATTTCTCTATTTCTGTGCTCGTTTTTTTCAGATCGTTAATATAATCTATCTCATGTTCAAAATTATTCTCTAAGAAAATGGGTACCTTTTTTAACTCTTGATTAAATTCTTCTACATATTTTTCTACATTAAAATACTGATGTAAAACCTTCTTTTGTAAAATTTTTAAACGGTTATAAAAAGATAAAAAAACAAAACAAAAGAGAATAATTATGCCAAAAATAATAATAATCACATTATATGCTTCCATGTCCTTACCTCCTTTTTCATTATACAATAATATTTTTGATTTTACTAGATTATTTTTCTTAAAAAAAGCATATATTGTATTATGAAAAATAACTTTATAAAATCAACTATAGTTCTCATTATTGGTGGATTTATCAGTAAAATATTGGGAATGTTTATTAAAATTGTTCTTACAAGAACTATCTCGACAAAAGGAATTGGCGTTTATTCTCTCATCCTACCAACCTTCAATCTATTTATTACCCTATGCTCATTAGGACTTCCTGTTGCCATTTCCAAATTAATCAGTGAAAAGAAAGGAAATAGTAAAAAAATCATTCTTTCTATCGTACCACTCACTTTAATCTTTAATATTATTTTAATTTTTCTATTATTTTTAATTGCTCCATTTCTTAGTAAGCAACTTCTTCACAATCCAATTACTTATTATCCATTAATTGCTATTGGCTTTACCCTTCCATTTATCTGTATTTCTTCCATTATAAAAGGATATTTTTTTGGAAAAGAAAAAATGTTTCCTACTACTTTTTCTAACATTATTGAACAACTTGTTCGTTTGTTTCTTACTACAACGCTGATTCATTATTTAATGAAATACTCTCTTGAAGTAGCAATTACTGGTGTGGTTTTAATCAATATCTTAAGTGAGGGGGCATCTATTCTTGTCTTAATGCTCTTTCTACCAAAAAAGCAAACCATTACTCTAAGAGATTTCAAAAAAGATAAAATCATTTTAAAAGATTTGTTAGATATTAGTATTCCTACTACTGGAAGTCGTTTAATTGGATCACTTTCTTACTTTCTTGAACCTATTTTACTCACCTTTGCTTTAAAAAAAATTGGTTATAGCACCAATTATATCACCATAGAGTATGGAATTATTAATGGATATGTCTATCCTTTGCTACTTTTACCCTCTTTTTTTACCATGGCTATTTCTAATGCTCTACTACCAGTTGTTTCTAATTCATATAGTAAAAGAAATTATGCTTATACAAGATATAAAATCAAACAAGCCATTACTCTTTCTTTAATGATAGGAGTCCCTTGTACTCTTCTTTTTATGAGTATTCCCCAACATCTTTTAAAACTTATCTATAATACAAACGAGGGATTAGCCTACATTAAGATAATTGCTCCCTTCTTTCTTTTACACTACATCCAAGGCCCACTTACCGCTAGTATGCAAGCAATGAATAAAGCAAAAGAAGCAATGTTAGGAACATTATATGGTTCGATAATTAGATGTATTTTACTCTTAGTTTTATCATTTTTAGATATCGGCATGTGGGGATTATTAATTGCAACACTCATCAACATCATTTTCATCACGGTTCATCATTTTCTTTATGTGTTTAAAAGTACTTAAAAATACCTATCCAGTTTTATCACAAGGAAAAATCTAAATAAGTATTTTTAGTTCATAAACGAAAAAAGCTAAGATAATTTTTCGTATTCTTCATCTGATACAGGCTCACACCACTCATTGGAAGTATCTTCTCCAGGTACCTCTACTGCTATATGGCTAAACCAAGAATCTTTTGTAGCACCATGCCAATGCTTTACATTAGCAGGTATTACAACAACGTCTCCCGGGTTAAGTTTTCTTGGCTTAGAATTTTCTTCTTGATAAAATCCTTGTCCATCAACACATATTAGTATCTGTCCACCACCTTTTGTTGCATGATGAATATGCCAATTGTTTCTACATCCTGGTTCAAAAGTAACATTTGCTAAAAAGACGGCACTCTCCCCTGGTTTTGTCAATGGATTAAGGTATGAGTTTCCAATAAAATATTGCGAAAAATCTTTATTTGGTTGTCCTATTCCAAACATTCCCCCATGATTCTTATCATCTTTGTTATTATTCATTAATCATCTCTCCTATCATTCATATTTTTTTATTCTCTCAACTTTATCAGTTTCTTTTTTCTATTATCAATTGTAATTACAACTTTTTTTGTACTATTTCTCTACAATCTTGCCTACTTACCACTTATTCTTATGTAATCTACAATTAATAGACGTATTAATAGCAATATTGTTTATTGACATCAAATATTTTACTTAAATATCACTACTTACAGTAATATTCTAACATACATTTTAAGTTTTTTTAAGTATTTTTTGATTTTATCATAATCATTCGTGTTTATAATGAAAAAAGTTGAATCAAAAGGACTAGATTTTTTTTCTATCTTTATCTATCCATTTTATCCAGATATCTCTAAATTTTAAAATTAGCATTTACCTACTTAATTTTATATGTTTTTTAACATAGGTTGTATCTATTTCTGACATTGTTGATTCTAAGACTATTGGTAAGTTGAGTTCATATGCTTCATTTAAAAGAATGATTTGGGCAAGAGTTAGTGTATTATTTTCAATAGCCAGTAGACAGTTAAAGTGATCTTTAGTAATGATATCTTTAACTTGATATTCTCCTAAGGTACCTGTTTTTCTAATAGGATAACTAGTTGGTGTAAAATTAGCAATTACATTTGATGGTAATATTAGGTCATTTTCACTAAATATTTGCATATTATCATCTAAAATAATTGTTCCCGTTCTCTTATATGAATGATATATCTCTGAACCTACTTTGGCAATACAGATATAGTGCATTCCATTACTTCCGATGCCACCCGCATGCTGACCGTAATTTGATGAGGTAATTGCGCCATCTCTAAAAATTGAACTTAAATTTTCTAAATTACCAGTAGTATGAGAATAATAGATACTTGGTATTTTATGATCATAGGTACTTAGTTGTTTTAAATAATTTTCTACGCGAGTAGTATCAACATGAATATTTTTTGAATTTAATATGTTTTCTATTTTAAACTTTGGAAAATAAACTTTGGGAGAACTTTCTTGGATTTCTTGTTTGGATTTCAAAATTTTTTTTACTTCCTCAAATAATCGTTTATCGTTTTTGTTATAGAAAAAATCAAATCCACTATCTTTTTTCATTCCGACAAACCAATCTTCTCCAATGTAACCAGATTCATAAGTATTTTTTATTTTATGATATTTCATACTATGCTGCAAACAATAATCATAGTATATTGCATTCATTCTTTCTTCTAGTTTCTCTTTTTCTAAATCAAAAAAACTTTCTACTTTTAGGCGTTTGGATAAATATATTGCCTCGACATCTGTTGTATCTAAATTTTTGCTGTAAGCTCCATACAATATGATTTGTTTTTCACTAGAATCCTTTAAATAAATTTCTGTTTCACTAGTAGGTTTAAACAGATGGGTTGTATTTTTTTCTAAATATGGCAAATGATCAATATTGCTATTTTTTATATCTTTTTCATTTCTTCCAATTAAAACTAATTTTATTCCTCTTTTTGTTTCTGACCTTGTCATTTCAGTCAAAGTTTTAGCGGCCTGTAGGTATATTTCGTAAACAACTTTTTCATAATCTTTTATTTTTTCTACTTCTTCAGTCAATTCAATATTATCAAAACAAAGAACTTCTCCCCGTCTCCACACCCAACTATAAGCAACAATATTGGCATTTCTTGTAATTTTAAAAAAACGGCCATTAGGGTTAACTGCGCCATGCTCAAGACAGGTTTTTGCTTTACCGTTTGGTGTTAAACAACTAGATGCCTTTTGAGCGTTTGGTAATAAGTATTTTCCGATTCCATTTGAAATAATTTCTGGTGCATGTAAATCAACTAATTTGTACTCTAGGCCATGGTATTCTCCACAACAATCTGGTATAGAAGATTTGATTCTCCTCCGATAGGTTTCATATAATTTTATGCCATTAATTTTTTCTAAAAAAGGATCGCCCTTTGCAACATCATTTAACTTTTCTAAATTTGGCTCAATATGAATATTATATGGTACAAGTAAATTCTTTATGGATCGAATCACTTTATTCATCCGATTTAACGTTATTTTCTTCTCAGATATCAATAATTTTTCAAACACTAATAAATAGTCTAAAAGAGAATATTCATTTAAAACTTGATCTTTACTATTTTCTCTTAAAACAAAATCGCGAAAAGCGTGATGAAAATCCGGTGTCTTTTCTTTAATGTTATTAATAATGTTCTCCCAAGTATTTATATTACTTTCTATCAGTTTTTTCGTTGCTTCATAACCTAATATATTTAATGAAATAATAATACATTCATCATACTTGTTCTTCGTTTTCCAAGGGATACTCTCAAACGACTTTTTCGGCATCAATATCCCTTTAGTCTTATTATAAAGATAACATTCCTTATATCTATCCACGATAATATTATTCATTAATTCTTTTATTTTTCTATATTGTTTTACATTATATTGATAAATATGTTCTATATTCACCTCATCTGGTTTTAGCAAAATATCATTTGATTTATAATGATGAATCAAATTTTTCTTATTCTTAATCTTAAACAATGGGTATATATTTTTTCTTTGAATTGATCTTCTAAAGATTCTTTCTAAATATTCTATATCGCTAATTGTTAATTCATCACAATATTCTTTTACAAATTCTTTTAAAAAGAGCTTAAAGCAGATTAAAAATAGATAATTATTCTTATTATCAAGATAACTTTCACTAGCTAGTTTATCTATGGCAGAGAAATACTCCAAGCAATAAATAGAATCGATTTTCGTAATGTCCTTAATCTCTATTTTTTTGATATTCAACTCATAAATAAACTCTACAAAGGCATCTTGAAATGTTTTTTCTTCTTCATCCAATACCCCAATTAAACAATTTTCTCTTACTAAAATTTCTTCTAAAATTTCTCGATTTCTCAATATTCGAATCCATAAGTACTTTGGTAATTCGTTAGTCAATTTAACATTTGCAAATTCCTGTGTTTTTAAAATTCTTAAAATTGGTATTAACACTTCCTTATCTTCTTTTAACAATTCTTTTTGCAACAAAGAAAATAGCACATTTTTATTTAATCTTTTGAAAACTTTTTCATTGTACTTTTCTATCTTATGATTCAAAAAAAACTTAATATCCATGTCAAAATATTGATAAAAAACTCTTAAAACGTTAGGGCAAATATCACCAATCTTAGCCTCGTAATGCTTGCTTTGATATTGTGGTTTCACCTCATATTCATTAATTTCCCATATACTTGATAACTCATCTATACTTTCTGCTGGAACATAAAGCGTTTTTCTAATTTCTTTTCTTATTTTTTTGTAGTGCCGTCTTATTATGATTTCACCTATTTTTTCATCCTGTAAATTCATACATAAACAAACCAAATCATTCACAGATAACTTGTTTTCATATAATCCAAATATTCTATCAAAATACTTCGTTATTATTTCTTCTTTGGTTAATTGGGCAAAAACTGGTTTTATTCTTCCTCTGTAAAATGTGAGAGTATCAATCTCTTCTTCTAAATAAATTTGACATATAATATCTGACAATATCATATAAATCATTTCTGAAGGTAACTTTGGTTTTTCTTGAATGATTCTCTCTAATTTTTCAGTGTATAAATTATCACCCGAATGTAACAGCTTAACATAATCATTTAAAAAATACATACAGTCCACCATATTCATTTTTATCCCCCATTGGTACCAACCTAGCTATAGCGCCTTTTTTTTACTTTAACTTCTTTACTTGTTGAACTTTTTATCATATTCCATAATTCATCATTTTCAAAAACACCTGTGTCCTCTAAGGCTAATATCTCTTGAATACAGGATTCTAATTTTTGCTGGTGTTCCTTTAAGATTTGTTCTTTTTTTTCTAAAATTGACTTCTTATTTTGTGCTAAAATTACCTTTAACTTTCCATTTGTTAATACACTATAATCTACATCCTCATACGGAATTTTTATTTGTCCAAATAAGTCTATCTGTTTATTTATTTCCATAATCAACGTTAATAATTGATTAGAAAATGTTTCTAATAAAGTGGACAATTTTTGAATATCGTCATCACGTAACTCAGATATCTTACTAACCATATCTTTCTTAGTCTCTAAAGTTAATTCAGTTTTTATTTTATTGGTTAATTCCTCAACTTTTCTTTTGTATTCTTCTATGATTTCATGAATTAAATCTTGTCCTTCTGTAAATTGATATTCCTCTAATATCTCTATTAAACTTATTAATTTTTCGAGGTCATTTTGCTTATGTAATTTATTTATTTCCATAGAAAAAACTTTTTTAAATAATTCATTATATTTTTCCCAAATGTTTTCAAATTCATTTTTGTCTTTTGTAAGTGCTGATTTTTTGTCTAAAATAGCTTTTAATTGACTTTTTAGGGAAAAAATATAATCTTTATTTTTAATTAAATATTCTATATTAATCTTATTGATTATTTTTTTTAATTCTTCTTGCACATTTTCTTCTTGTTTTCTAATATCTTCTAATACAAAATCTTCAGGTGCTGATCTTTTTGTTAGTGTGTCTATTTTCGTTTTTTCTTCTGTTCTTGATGGTTTTGTCTTTTCTTCTTCAAACTCACTAGTTTTTAGTCTCTTTTTTAACTCCTTTTCTTCTCCTTGAAGCCTATTAAACCATACTTTATTTGTTCTATATGCTTCTTCTTTATATAAATCAAATGCTTCTTGTAAGTTATGTCCAGCATTATCTCTACATGTTAAATCAAAATGCTCTCCAAGGGCATCTAATATTGGTAAAACGTCGCCATCATACACCTCACTGGCTATTGCAGTGTGAATGATACTATCTCCATCATTATCTTTTGTATTTACATCCAAATCATATTTTTTCGCTATGTTAATTAATTTTAAAATGAATGCTTGTGAATAAGAATAATCTTCCTCGTATTCATCATCAGTATAACCATACAATGCTAATTGAATAAAATTATACCCAGTCACTTCACCTTTATAATTGACGTTATAGCCATTTTCTAAAAGAAGGGAAATAAACTTTAACACCTTGTTTTCATCAAACTTATTTTGCACGACAGCGTGTAATAAGTTCCCGTATTCATTTTTAGTATTTTTAGCAAAATTTCTTTTTATTTCTTCATCCGTAAATTTTTCTATTGGTAATTGAAAAAAATTTTTAATCTTCTCATTTAATTCTGTTTGCATATAATCTCCTTTTTTTGACTAATATTGTACCAAATTTTTAACAAAAAGTCTTTAGTTTCATAAAATTATTGTAAAATAAAAAGCGTTAGGTTATTAGGATTTTCGCTAAAGAAAGAAAATATCCTTAACACAACTTCTATTAATTTTAAGTAAAGAAAAAGAATACGTTTTTATACCTATTCTATTATTCAAAATAAATATCAAATCTTACTCATCTTGATAGATTTCTTTAAGCAAGTGGAAAACTGCCCATCCTTTAGGCCATCCCACATAAAAGGCTGTATGAGTAACAATGCCAACCATCTCTTCCTTTGTCACTCCATTTTTTTTAGCATTTTCTAGGTGATACTTTAACGAATTATCTGTCACTCCACTAGACATCAAAGCAACAACGGTAATGATACACCTTGTTTTTAAATCAATTGCTTCATCATTCCAGTTTTCTCCGAATAAAATATCATCATTATAATGTGCAAACTTAGGAGCAAATTCTCCTAAACTATCTCTACCAGCAGTTTGTTTTATCATTTTTCTCTCACTTTCTATTTTTAATCTAATCTTTAAGTTTAAATATTATCCAAGTATTAGTACTTTAATATATAGTACTATTTGTTTAATATTTTTTTCTTAATTTCTAACTTTTTTCTTCTTTAAACTTATTGTTGAAAAACAAAATTAATCTTTTAATTTTAATCCATCTTTAAAAGCATTTCCAACTACCTCACCTAAAACTCTGTATGTATTGTTTATCATGTCATAGGTGATAATTTCCATTTTATCAACATCAATGTTTCCCTTTTCGTCTAAATATTCTTCATCTACTGAACAATTTATAATGTTTCCTATTAATTTTCCATCCTCAAATGAATCTACTGTACATTCTAGTGTCAAGGGATATTCTTCTATAATTGGGGCATCAACAAAATTTGATTTTGTAATATGTACTTTTGTTTTGGCAATTTTATCCTCTTTATTTCCTGATACAATTCCAAAGTAATCTGATATTTCTTCTGTTTTCTTTGTTGCAAAGCCTACTGTAAAAGCCTTTTTTAGCTCTAAGTTTTCGGTCGTTTTATGTTTTGATAGTGAAATATAGATTTTTCCATAATCATATATTCCTCCCCATGCTGCATTCATAACATTTGCTTTCTCATTTCTGTCATAGGTTCCAATCATTAAAACTGGAAGTGGTAAAAAATTCATTTTATTTCCTAAATTTTTTCTCATAATTATTCTTCTCCTTATTTTTCTATAGTATTTATCCAATTCTTTATTTCTACTTCTGGTGTAACTAATTTATCACTATAACTTTCAAAAACAATATTCATCTCATTTTCTACTTTAGAATTGGGACATAATTTTTTAAAATCAAGAAAAGTATGTCCTAACCATCCTGCATTGGTGGCAAATGGATAAATTTTTTTGTCAGTTAAATTATATTTTTTTAGAAAAGTAACTACGATAGGAGATATTGTGTACCATCGTGAACTGATTTTTGGAAACCAATTCAAAAATCAACTAACATTAATGCTTTTTATAATGCAAATCAAACTTATTAACAACTGATAGTTTTGTTTTATATCCTATTGGTTGACCGTTCCCTATTACCACATCTCCAAACGTAATTGTACCATCAGGGTATATTAATTCTTTGTTAACAACAAAGTCATTTAATTTATCAACAAAAATTATTGATTTTTCCTTATCAAAAACCATTTTCTCTAAATATTCTTGTTTAAAATCATTAGTTGCTATTATTCGACTAAAGACATCAACAAAATCATCTCTAGTATATCCTCCTTCAATAAAATTATAATAAATTATAGGATTAACTTTAACTATGTTTTCTATAAGCAAATTCTTAAGAATTTCTGTCTTTTTAGAATTTGTTTTGCTTGTATTATAAATTTTAGAAAAGTATTCGCAAGTATCTTTTATATTATCAAAATTATTAAGTTCATTATTGGAAAAACTTCTGATAATAACATCTAAAGTAATTCCACATAACTCATCTACTGATTCAAATATATTTTTAGATAGTAATTTTCTTTTAATTGCGTATTTCATATTTTTTGGGAAGTTTTGAATCAAAAGATTTTTATATTCTTCCTCACTCATTTGATTGTCAAAATTTTTCTTATTTTCTAAATAATCTTCAATAGTCGTTTTATCTCCGCGATATGAATAATTTAATATGAATGTAGTGATACAATCTTTGAGAGTAATTAACTCATTTTCGTTCAAAATACTTTTCAAGTTTTCTATTATTTTATTTAAAATATCAATTTTTATATTAGGATTATCTTCATACATTAACTTATTAAATAAAAAACTGTTTTTACCCAATATTATCATTAAATTTTGATAAAAAACTTTATTTATTGTGTATTTGTGTGATGGTTGAGTTTTAAAATTGTTAATATGGAATTCTTCTCCGTTTTCTGGATTATTTATCCCCACATATGTATAATTTATATCACCGAACTCCAATTCATCTTGTCTTTGACTAACTACCGCCTCTTCTAATTTACTCAAAAAAGATTCACGATATTTAAAACCTTCCATTAAATAATGGTTTTTTTCTGTTTCCAAAGAACCAATGGCATGTCCTGCTTCATGTATTAACAAAGTTAATGCTTCATGTCTATTTTTGTTAGTCCAATCAAATTCAATTTTCTTTTCACTTTTATATGTTGCTCCACTATTTATTCCTATAGTACTTCTTGATACAAAAGTATACTCATTTAAAAATTTAATTGTTTTTTCTTCGCCAAAAAGACTTATCATTTCTGGTAGTAATTCTATAGTATAATCTATTAATGTTTCATCACAATTTTTACTCCCCATTAATTGTCTAATCATATCTTCTGACCACATAATTTGTCTCCTTTTAAGTTTAATTTTGATCTTTTTGTACTTAATAATAGTATAAGGAAAAAATACATTTATTTAATTCTATCTGTCCATTCATCTATTTTTTCTTTACTAGTCACCAACTGATCAGAATAACTTTCAAAAACAATATTCATCTCATTTTCTACTTTAGAATTGGGACACAATTTTTTAAAATCAAGAAAAGTATGTCCTAACCATCCTGCGTTAGTTGCAAATGGATAAATCTTTTTGTCAGTTAAATTATACTTTTTTAAAAAAGTAACTACGACAGGAGATATTGTGTACCACCATACAATGATTTTTGGAAACTTACATTAATTTTAAACTTACTATTAATATCAAATTAAATAATAATTTACTTATTCTTCTATCTCATACAAATTTCTATATTCAACACAATTCTTCATCAGTTCATTATGTGTACCACTAGCACTTATTTTGTGTTTATCTAAAACAAAAATATTATCAGAATCTACTATTGTGCTTAATCTATGCGCAACAATAACAACTGTATGATCTTTTGATAAATCTTTAATAACATTTTTTATTTTTGCTTGATTATGATTATCTAATGAACTTGTTGCCTCATCTAGCAAAATTATCTTTGATTTTTTAATTAATGCTCTTGCAATGGCAATTCTTTGTCTTTGTCCACCACTTAATATAACTCCATTTTCTCCAACAAGAGTATCATAACCATCTTTCATTGATGTAATAACATCATGAATTTGGACTTTCTTACAAACTTCAATTATTTCATCATCTGTCGCACTTGAATTAGCTAATTTAATATTTTCTTTTATTGATAAATTAAAAATGTAAGGAGATTGAGAAACTATTGATATGTTATTCTTTATAGTTTCTTCTGATAAGTCATTTATATTGTAATTGTCTATCAATATTTCACCACTATTTACACTATAACTTTTACTTAATAATTTCAAAATAGTTGATTTCCCTTCTCCACTTTTACCAACGATTGCAATCATCTTGTTTGGCTCGATTTTGAAAGTCAAATTTTCAAACAATTTATTTGAATTGTATTTAAACACTACTTTTTTGAATTCTATATTTCCTTTTATAGTATCTAATGTCATTGTGCCATAAGTTTCTTTACTAAAAGAATTATATGTAATTATATCAAATACTCTTGAAGCAGAAACTTTCCCATCCGCTAATTTTTCTCTTATTTCTGATATATAACTTATTAAATCTAACACTTTATTTTTATATAGGAAAATTATCATAAATGAACTGATTTGAAGTGTATTATTTATAATAAAGTAAACTGATAATAATATAAATATAAAGTCTAATATATGTTGGAATGATGCAATCCATCTATTCCAAGTTCTTCTAGTATGAGTACTTTTTATTCCCGCTTCTATTGTTTCTATTTGCCTTTGATTAACATCTCGTAAAACTGTTGATTTTAAGTTAAGATCTTTAATCTCTCTTATTCCTCTTATTACATCTGTGTATAGTCCTACAACTCGTTCATCTTTTTCTTTATAATCTTTTTTGGCTTTTTTATAATAAAATAACTTTTTTGACGTTAAAACATAAACAAATATTATATTTAAAATCAAATATAACCCTAAATATATATTAAGATAAGAAACATAAACTATAAAACTAACATTAAGTATTACACCGGATAAATCGTCTGTTATATAATCAAATAATTCTGATAATTCTGTAGTATCCTTATTTAATCTTGATATAAAAATCCCTGAATTTGTATTATCGAAATTTTTAACTTCAAAATTCGTTAAACTTTCTAGCATATTACTTTTAAGGTCAAAATTAACTTTTCCATTTAATTTCAAAACTGCTCTTGACCATAAGTTTGTGACTATTTCAATTACAATCCTTAATGACATTAAAAATAGTGCTGTTTTTAAAATATTTTCTTTATTAAAATTTTCAAAATACCCTAATAATTTTCCTTCATATATTGGTGATAATAGTGATATTCCTGCATATCCTAAACTTAATATAACAACCAATATAGAAAGGAATTTATACTTTTTATAATATTTAACTAATTTACTTAAATTTTTGGCATCATCTTTCACTTTTGTCTACTCCGTTTCACAAATAAGCAAATACTAATAGTTTTATCTTGCTTTGTATTTTATTGTAATATATATTAACATATTTTTTGCTATTGTACAACAAAGTAGTGTGTCTTAACAATATAATTTTAGAGTTTATCTATCCAGTTATTTATATCTTCCATTTTAGTAACTAATTTATCACTATAACTTTCAAAAACAATATTCATCTCATTTTCTACTTTAGAATTGGGACACAATTTTTTAAAATCAAGAAAAGTATGTCCTAACCATCCTGCGTTAGTTGCAAATGGATAAATCTTTTTGTCAGTTAAATTATACTTTTTTAAAAAAGTAACTACGACAGGAGATATTGTGTACCACCAAACAGGTGTTCCAACGATAATTTCATCATATTTTTCTAAATTAACATCAATATCTTTTATTTCTACTTCCTTATTAGTAATAGAATTATTTTGATATTCATCAACTACTTCTTGATAATCCGTAGAAAATGGGACCTTGGGTTCAAGTTCTATGGTATCATAAGAAATTTTTTTGCTAATCATTGAAGCAATCTTTTTTGTATTTCCTGTATAACTATAATAAACAACTAATTTCTTCATCTTATTCAACACTTTCCTTTCTTATTTTTTTCTTACTTTATCCAAGATAAAATCTCTCTTTCATTGATAGAAGAATTTAATGTTTTTCCAGAGATAAAGTTAAGATGAGAATATTTTTTCTCTAAGCTATCTAAACATTCTTCTACCCTGCTTCCTCCTGAGGTTACAAAAAGGTAAATTTCTTTTCCCTCTAGAGAATTTTCTTCAATAAAGGTATCAATAATTGATGGTTCTCGGTACCACCAAACTGGAAAACCAATTATTATTTTAGAATAAGAGTCTATATTTTCTATTTTATTTTTTATTTCTGGTCTTGACTTATCGTCCGACATTTCCATGGAGGATCTACTTTTTTTATCTGTCCAATCTAGATCTTTACTCGTATATTTTATTTGAGGTTCTATTTCAAATAAATCTCCATTTAATAATTTAGATATATCTTCTGCTACACTTTTTGTATTTCCCGTTGCAGAAAAATAACAAACTAATAACTTTTTCATTTTCTAATCTTCCTTTCCTTGACGAACACAATGCATCGTGTTATTATCATTTTACAATCTAAACTTTACTTTAGGTCAAGAAAAAATTTAAAATTTAAGGAGAAATTAAGATGAAAATAGGTGAAATATCTACCCTAACTGGAATGTCTATTTCAACATTAAGATATTATGATAAAGCAGGATTACTTCCTAATATAAAAAGGGATAAGAGTGGAATACGAATATTTAGTGAACAAGATATTCAATCTCTAAAAATAATTGAATGTTTAAAAATATCCGGAATGAAAATTCAAGATATTAAAAAATTTATGCTCTGGTGTCAAGAGGGAGATGCTACTATTGATAAGAGATTAAAATTATTTCAAGAACAAGAAAAAAAATTACGTAATGAAATAAAAAAATTAAATCAATCATTAGATTTAATCAAATACAAAGAATGGTACTATACCAAAGCCAAAAATGACAAAACAGAAAGTTTTGTCAAAAATTTAAATCCTCAAGAGATTCCCAAAGAAATTCAAAAACTCTACCGAACCAATTTCGATAATTTTTAAATCGTTTCTTCCTTATCTATTCCAATAAATTGTTACTCAATGTTAAATCCACCGTAACATCATTACCAACAATGATTCCTTCTGGAATGCTTTGGGAAGTAACGTATCCGTTACCGGAAAGATTATACTTAACTCCCATTAATTTTAAAACATTTAAAGCATCTTTATAGGATAAACCTACTAAATTTGGCATCGATTTATCATAAGTATCTGTGACTAGTGCAACTACACTTCCGGAATGAAGTTTGGTTGCACTTTTAGGATACTGTGCAATAACTTTCTCACCTGTTCCTAGAATATATAATCTCATTTGAGATTCTAACTCTCCTTTAGCCATAGCGGTAGACTGATTAACATAATTTTTTAAAGTGTGTACAGATGTTTTACTGTTATCGGTTACAATATTTAAATATTTACTTGTATTAACTACTATATCTTTTACAGCAGGGGCAACATAATTCGTTGTATCCTTTGGTTTTTTTAACCCTGTATAAACAATAATTTCAGGATTATCAGCAGGATAGATTCCAGCAAAGGAATAAATATAATCTGATGCTCCGTGCATATAAGTTCCTGTTGTTTCATCGTAAATTTGAGCCGTACCTGTTTTTCCCATAATAGGATAACCTTCCATATAATATGGGCTACCTGTACATTTGGAAGAATCATTACAAACAACACTTTTCATCAATTCTTTAATTTTATTAATGCTCTTAACATCACTTACCATATCGATTACCTCAGTTGAAGCTTCTTCTTTTACAGCCTTAGTATCTGAATCAACAATCTTAGAAACAATGTAAGGCCTTAATAACTTACCATCATTACTAATCATTGTTAAGGCTTGAATCATCTGAATAGGGGTAATGGTAATCGCTTGTCCAAAAGTAGCGGATGCTGCGTCAACATCATAATTAAATTTTACCTTACCTGATACTTCTCTTTTTAAAGAAAATCCTGTTTTCTTTCCAAAACCATAGTTACTATAACAGCTTCGCAAAGTTTTTTTATCTAGCATATTATTTCTCAATAACCCTGCTGCTCCAACATTAGAACTCATCGCAAATCCATAATCATAAGTGATAGTGCCCCATCCTACTTTATTCCAATCATGGACAATCGTTTTACTTCCATCATTAGCAACATACTCTATCTCTCCAGACTGATAAGTACTACTTCCGTCATAATTTCCTTGATCCATTGCACAAAGATAGCTAAATATTTTCATTGTACTTCCTGGTTCATAGGACATTCCTGTCATTAAATCAATGTAACTAGTCATGTTTTTTTTGTTGGGATCAAAGGACGGCGAGGTGGCATAGGACAAAATTGCCCCAGTTTTAGCGTCTGCAACTATCATGAAACCCCATTCTCCTTCGCTGTCACTCATCATTTTTTGAACAGCATTTTCTGTAAAAAGTTGAATATTACTATCAATTGTCAAATAAATATCATCACCGTCTTTTGCTTCTTCAACGTATTCTCGGCCATTTGCAATCTTGTATCCGTTACGATCTTTCTCGTATGTTTTATATCCACTTCTACCAGTCAAATTTTCATTAAAATACTCTTCAATTCCTAACTGCCCTACTTTCCATTGATTTCCATCAGAATCTTTTTCATTTACTGTATATCCAATGGCATAAGAGGCAAAATTTCCATTAGGATAATATCTTTTTGTACTAGCGACAAAATCAATACCTGGTAAATTTAAATTTTTTATTTCTTCCATTTGAATTTGGCTTAAATTTCTCCCGCCAGGGCCTAATTCTACTTGATAAGCATCTTTTTTTAATAATATTTTTAAGACTTCAACATCCATATTTAAATATGGTGCTAACTTTTCTGCAGTAATGTCTGGATCAACAACATGCAAAGGAATGTCGCTTCCTTCACTCCTGCTTTCGTTCAAATAAGCGATTACAGTATAACTAGCAACATCCTCAGCTAAAACGTTTCCATTTTTGTCCATGATACTTCCTCTTTTGGGCAAAAGAACTTCCTCTTTTGTATTTCTATTTTTAATAAATGTGGTAATACTTTCATTACCAACCATATAATCGGTTGTACAAAGATAGACAATTCTAACCCCAAAAAGAAGAAAAAGAAAAAATGTAGTGGGAAACATAAAATAGTTAGGTTTTATCTTGTTTACATTAACTTTCTTTCTTTTTCCCATAAAAGTCCCTTCTTTCTTCTTTTTCTTTTTTTAGTTTTTATTCTACTGTCTTGATATTTTCACTATGATAATCTAATCCGTACTGATCACTTATTTCTTTTAAATTATCCAATGAAGTCATTTCATCTATTTTCATCTTTAAACTTTCAATTCTTTTTCTCTGTTTTTCTACTTCAACATCTAATTTTTGGACATCCAAATTCATCTGTGCCAATGAAGTTTCACTACACACAATACCAATAATTAAAAAAACGATCACAAAAGCAAAAAACTTATACAAAAATCTTTCTAAATTACTTAAAAATTGTTTTTTCTTTTTTCTACTTTTCATTTCACTTTATCCTTTCAATCACTCTAAGTCTAGCACTGTGAGAGCGATGATTATTTTTTAATTCCTCTTCACTAGCGGTTATTCCTTTTGTAATTATTCGATATTTAGGTAAATATTCTTCCGGAACATAAGGTAAATTTTTCATTTCTTGAGGAACTTCACTTACTTTAGCAAAAATACTTTTCACGATTTTGTCCTCTAGTGAGTGAAAACTAATTACACAGCACCTTCCTCCTGGTGCTAATAAATCTAGAGCTTGTTGCAAACCACTTTTTAGAACATCTAGTTCATGATTAACCTCAATACGAATTGCTTGAAAAGTTCTTCTAGCAGGATGAGCGTCACGCATAGATTTCATTGGCATACTCTTTTTTATAATTTCTACCAATTGAAAAGTAGTTTCAATTGGTTTCTTTTTTCTTTCTCTTTCGATATTTCTTGCAATACTAGTGGCATACTTTTCCTCACCATATTCCCTTAAAATCCGTACTAATTCTTGATAAGAATATTGGTTAACTACGTCATAGGCCGAAAAAGAAGAAGTAGTATCCATTCGCATATCTAATTTAGCATCTTGATGGAAACTAAAACCACGATCTTTATCATCAATCTGAACTGACGAAACTCCTAAATCAAATAAAATACCATCAATAGCATTCACTTGTTGTTTTTTTAACTCCTCTGTCAAATTCACAAAATTACTTCGGATAATTGTATAATTTGAAGATATTTCGTTCAATCTTTCTTTGCTTTTTAAAATTGCAAAGTCATCTTGATCAAATCCATACAGATAACCAGTATCTAATCTAGATAAAATCTCACTACTATGTCCTGCATATCCTAGCGTAGCATCAACATAAATTCCATTTGGTTTAATTTTTAAGTTTTCTATAACTTCCTTTAATAAAACACTCTTATGATACATATAAGCCTCCACATTTCTATACTATTATATCATTATCTTTTGTAATTACCAATGAAAAAGAGAGACTTTACAAAAAATTACTTAACATGAAAACTTTAAATTTTAAGTATTTTTTACTTAACAAATAGTTTAATATCATAGTTATCTTCGGAATAAATAGATTTCATTTTCACCTTAAGACTATGTGCATCCTCACTACACTCTAGTTTTTGAAAAACCATAGAAGATGGTATTTTTTTCGTATAATAAGACTCATCTAGAATGAAAGGAGTGTCATCTGAAGAGGATTTTTTTCCATAATTAATATAGTAATTACTCTCTTTTTTTACTACTTGAAGTACCTTTAATAATACTCCATTTTGTGCATTAACTAAATGTGCTTCATTATCCTTTTGACATGAAAAGGAAGTTTCGCCTGTTTTATACTTGTCCAAATCATTCATAATATTTTTAGTAATTAGAGCTTTATCGGACGAATAAGTAATAGATTCGTAAATATCCTCATTCTTATTTTTGAATTGATATGTTAAATTTAGCAAATAAAAAGCTATACTCATCGCAAGTACTGAAGATAATACAAGTTCAACTAACATATATCCTTTTTTATTTAACTTCATCTTATCACCTTACCTAATTGGAATACTAGCATAAGTGTATTCATCTGTAACAGTATTTTTCACCTCTGTCATTAAAAGATACGTATATTCATTTTTTCTTTCATTATTTTTAGCATTAATATTTTCATTTTGAATATTATAATAATTAATGACATAATCAATATAATCCTTAAAAGTTTCGTTTTGAATGTTAATTCCTATACTATCACCATTTGTGTCTTTTCCTGTTTTTAAATTTTCTAAATTTTGTTTATCATAAGTTGTAAAAATCATATTTTCTATTTCATATAAATTTTTTAATTTTTCACAAAAATCGTTCTTAAATTTGCACTGACTAGTATCGATCAAAGCCACACTTTCATTTTGATCTAGATTTTTTTGAATAAAAGACGCTAAATTATTTTCTATTAAATAATCAATCATTTCTTTCGTTGCATAAAAGGTATCAATATCATGATATTCTCCCCTTGACTTATACTTAGCAAACAGAGAGTTATAACTAGAAAACATTAAAACCATACCTGTTAATATTACCGTAGATGTAATGATTACTTCAACTAACATAAATCCATGATTGTTTTTACTCATTAATCCTAACAACTCCTTGCTATTTTTCTGAATATATTATATAATAATTAGAAGATAAAGTAAAGTAAAAAGGGATGAGAAAGATATGGCAGAAATTAAAAATACTAGTACCATAACGGAAAACCAAGCAATCACAAACTTCAATGATTTAGCCACTAAGAAAGTAATCAATTTTGAAACTACACCAATTGTTGATATTGTAAATTATATTTTAGTAACCGCCTCTAAAAAAAATGCTAGTGATATCCATTTTGATCCAGCTGATAATCATATGAAGGTAAGATTTCGTATTGATGGAAAATTGGATACCTTCACGATTGTTCCTAATGCAGCAAAGCAAAATTTAATTGCACGATTAAAAATTATGGCGGGAATGAATATTACCGAAACAAGACTACCACAAGATGGGGCGATTCGTACTGTAATTGAAGGAATTAGCCTAGATATGCGTGTATCCTCTCTTCCAACCAAAAGAGGAGAAAAAATTGTTATTCGTATTATGGATTATTCAATGAGTCTAAAGGGGCTAGAATCTTTATGTTTTAATGATGTAAACTATAAAAAAATATTAAAAATGATTAGTGAACCAAATGGAATTATTTTAGTAACTGGCGCTACTGGTAGCGGGAAATCAACAACTGTCTATTCCCTTCTTCAAAGATTAAATACTGAAGATACGAACTTAATCACCGTAGAGGATCCTGTTGAAATGGAAATAGAAGGAATGAACCAAGTTCAAGTAAATAGTGAAATTGGTCTTACCTTTGCCGCTGTCTTAAGAAGTATTTTAAGACAAGACCCTAACGTCATTATGATTGGTGAGATAAGAGATAGTGAAACTGCACAAATCGCCGTTCGAGCTTCTATCACTGGTCACTTAGTATTGTCAACCATCCACACCAACAATTCTCTATCAACCATTGAAAGACTATTAGATATGGATGTTGAAAGATATTTATTAGCTAGTGCCTTAGAAGGAATTATCTCTCAAAAACTAGCTAGAAAATTATGCGATAAATGTAAAAAATTAAGACCTACCAATAATTATGAAAAAAATCTTTTTCGAACTGTCTTAGGATTAGAAGTTGGGCAAGTTTATGAACCTGTTGGTTGCCCTGAGTGTAGTTTTGGATACAAAGGAAGGGTTGCTCTACATGAAGTGCTATTAATCAACCAAGATATAAGAGATGCTATAAGCAATAACGTTTCCAAAGAAGAATTGAGAAACCTAGTTTACAGCAAAGACGTTATTACTATGATTCAAGATGGTTTCTATAAAATATTAGCAGGATTTACCACTATTACAGAAGTATTAAAATTAATTGATTTAGATGATGAAATCGAAGAAAGGAAGCACTAATCTGCTTCCTTTTCATTATACGTATAGTTTTATTTTTCCTCGTCCATAACTTGTATCATAGGTAATATCATTTAACTGATGAAGAATAACTTTTTTTAAAGCTAAACTTTTTCCAACATCAATAAGTCTTTGATTTTTTGACCCTCGAAAAACAACATCATAACTTTTTTCTGCAAAAATAAATTTTCCATCAACTAAAACATCAATTTGAGAAAGAAAATCCATAATTTCGGGAACTTTTTTACTTTTTTCCAGTAATTGTTCAAAAGTATAGCCAGTATAACACCAAACATTTAAATTTTTCTCATGACAGTACCGAGCAATTTCTGCACAAGCTAATGGTTGTTCCATTGGATCCCCTCCTGAAAAAGTTATCCCATCTTGTCCAACTAGGGTATCAATCTTTTTCTCTATCATATTGACATCTAAAAGAAATCCACCTTGATAAGAATGCGTTTCGGGATTATGGCAGAAAGGACAATGATGAGGACACCCCTGTGTCCAAATAACTGTCCGGATTCCTTCACCATCTACAATACTATCTCTTTGTATCTCTGAAACGGCCAATCTAATTTTCATCATTATTTTGCACTATCCAAAATACCTTCAGTGCCATGTTTTACACGATCATGTTCTTCGGCCCTCTTACCATTATTGAACCTGTCAATCGTTCCAACTAAATAACCTGTAATTCTTCTAATTCTCTCAAAACCAACACCTTCACCAATCGTTTTTACTTCTTTTTCTTCTGTTTTCATATTCTACACACTTTCCTTTCTTACTTTAACAACAAGAATTTTTCTTAAAGTTATTCACTGTCTCAACACTAACCCCTTCAAAAGCACGTCTTCCACATCCAGGACAAACATCACCAATAATACCAACATATCCGCAGACAGGATCTCGATCAACAGGGTGATTAATAGCGGCATATCCCATATTATTTTCTTTCATCACACGAACAATTTTCTCAAAAGCATCCAAATTCTTTGTTGTATCTCCATCTAGTTCGATATAACTAATATGCCCCGCATTCGTAAGTTCGTGATATGGAGCTTCTTTTTTGATTTTATTTACAATAGAAATATTATAATATACTGGTACATGGAATGAATTAGTATAATAATCTCTATCTGTTACCCC
>CAKPBH010000018.1 GCA_934140355.1 uncultured Bacilli bacterium
GATTTGCTAATTGATTTTCATAGGCAACCAACTTCGTTAAAGCTGTATTATTGCTTACATCTAGATTTGTTAATTGATTTTTATTAACAGACAATTCCGTTAAGGCTGTATTATTACTCACATCTAGATTTGCTAATTGATTTTCATAGGCAACCAACTTCGTTAAAGCTGTATTATTGCTTACATCTAGATTTGTTAATTGAATGAGATTAGCATACAACTCCTTTAAAGCCGTATTTTTGCTTACATCTACATTCGTTAATTGATTGGCAGAAACATTCAAACCCGTTAAAGCCGTATTTTTGCTTACATCTAAACTTGTTAATTGATTATTATAAACATTCAACTCCGTTAATGCTAGGTTTTTGCTTACATCTAAATTTGTTAATTTATTTTTATAAACTTTCAAACTCGTTAAGGCAATATTCTTGCTTACATCTAAACTTGTTAATTGATTATTATTAACATCCAAACTCGTTAAAGCTGTATTCTTGCTGACATCTAAATTTGTTAATTGATTGTTATAGGCAACCAACTCCTTTAAAGCGGTTGCACCACTGACATTTAAATTTATTAATTGATTGTTATCAACAGACAATTCCTGTAAAGCAGTATTATTACTTACATCTAAATTTGTTAATTGATTTTTATGGACATCTAACTTCGTTAAAGCGGTTGCACCACTGACATTTAAATTTGTTAATTGATTACTATCAACACTCAATTCCTGTAAAGCAGTATTATTGCTTACATCTAGATTTGTTAATCGACTGTTGAAAGCATACACACGCCATAATTCAATTGCACCACTAACATCTAGATTTGTTAACTGGCCATTATTTCTAATCCACAAATCTCTTAGTTTTGTATTTTTACTGAGATCTAAATTTGCTAATTGAGTATTTTCAGCAGTTAAAGCACTTAAAGCAGTATTATTGCTAACATCTAAATTTGTTAATTGAGTACTGGAAACACTCAACTGCCCTAAAGCGATATTGCTACTAACATCCAGATTTGTTAATGAAGTACTAGCAACATTCAAAGATTCTAAAGCCAAATTTTTACTGACATCCAAGTTCATTAATTGATTCCCATAAACATACAAAACCCTTAAATGCTCAATTTGAGAAACATCTAAACTTGAAAGTTTATTATCACCAACATCCAACCATGTTAATGAAATATTTTTACTCACATCTAGATTTGTCAATTGATTTCTATAAACATCTAACCACGTTAAAGATGTATTATTGCTTACATCTAAACTTGTCAATTGATTGTTATTAACATACAAATATTCTAAAGCTGTTAATTTTTCTAAACCTGAAGCATCTGTTATTGATTTTTCTTGACAAGACAATTTTTTTATTTTTCCTAGTTGACTATCTGTTAAAGAAGTTGTATAAGGAATAGATGTATGATTATCAGAATTATATCTATCAACAACACATTGATAAAACTTATCATCATGAAAAGCAGAATTAGCAGGCGTTTTATAAATATTACTAGCAATATATCGATTAAGTGCAGTAGGTTTAAAAAAAGCACATTCAATTCCATAACCAATGACCAATAAAATTAAAACAACCAAAAGCCTAATCAGTATTTTATGATTTACCTCTAACTTCCACTTCATGATTCTCACTCCTTATTCTCTATAAAAAAGTTTACCATAAAAATAAAAAGATAATCATAAATTAACTTATAATTAATTACAAAAATAATAAATCCCCATAATAAAACGATCCATAACGGATCGCCTTATTACATCATATCTTCTAAATCATCATACATATTGCTCATATCATTCATTGTTTTTTTCGCAAACTTCTTTACTTCACCAACATACCTTTTAGCATTACCATTTTTAATTTGTTGGTATAGTAGCGTTCCACCAACACCCATAGCAACTAATGCCATACTTCTCTTCATATTCATACTAATCCACTCCTTAGAATCTATGATAGATATCTATCGATATCCACTATTAATATGTTCTCAATGTTCACTTTTTATACTCTGATATTCATATTTTTCTAAAATAAATTCTTTTAAAGTCGTTTTCCGATAATCAACAAAATCATTCATAATTCCATTAGTAAAACATTTTGCATCCCCAACAATCATTAAACACTTCTTCGCCCTAGTAACTCCCGTATAAATCAATTTATTATATAACATTCGATTAAAATTATTCACAATTGGCATAATCACTAATGGAAATTCACTTCCTTGAGCTTTATGAATAGATATCGCATATCCATGCCTAAAATTAAGAAACTTATCCGCAGGATAAGTAACCAACGTACCATCATAATCAATAATAATCTCATTTTTTCGACTAGAACTTACCTTACTATCAATAATATCCGTAATATAACCCAAATCTCCATTATAAACATTTGCCTCAGTATCATTCACTAGTTGCAAAACCTTATCGCCAACCCGATAAATCACTTCCCCTACCAATAATTCCTTTTTTTCTTCCAAAGGAGGATTAAAAAGTTTTTGCAAACACTGATTTAAATGATCAATCCCATTAATACTTTTATACATTGGTGCTAAAACTTGAATATCCCTATCTGTATATCCTTTTTGCATAGCATTATTAGTAATATATAAAATCGTCGGAATAACCTTTTCATTATCACACATAATAAAATTATAATCATCCCTCTTAATCACAAAATCATCATCAAGATCTTTATCCTTAATTTCATTAGCCAAAATAGGAATATAAGAATTTTCATTCTGACGATACAAACAATTCAATTTCACTACATCAATCAAATCACTATCCATTAAATCTTTCAAAACCTGCCCCTGTGATACACTAGGTAATTGAAAATAATCTCCCACTAAAACTAACTTAACATCCCGCTTAATCCCCTTTAACAAAGAAGACATCAAAATAGTATCAATCATACTAACCTCATCAACAATAATATATTTCTCACAATTAGGAGAATACTCATCCACACAAAACTTATTTTTATCCTTATCGTACCCCAAATACCTATGTATAGTACAAGCATACAACTGAGTCGTTTCAGCCATTCGCTTAGCAGCCCTTCCCGTTGGCGCTAAAAGAGCAATTTCATTATCCCGAGCCCGAAATAACTCCTTAAACAAAGATACAATAGCCTTAATAATCGTCGTCTTACCAGTACCAGGACCACCCGTAATAATAGTAATATTATTAACAATAGCCTTCTTTATCGCCATTTCTTGAATCTTATCATAATGAATCTGATTCCTCTTTTCCAAATCACAAATCTTTTCCTCTAAATTAGAAATTTTTGTCTTAGCCATATCATTCATAAAAGAAATACGATCAGCAATATATCTCTCCGCCTCATAAAACGCTTTCAAATAATACTTCTCACAAACAATCATAACCCTTCTTTTCTCATTTAACCTACAAATATTATACTCCAATACCTCATCACTTATAGTCTGTAAATATTTCAAAATATTATGTTTAATTTCATCATATTCCATATAAGTATTCCCCGACTCAAAAGTAAAAGAAGACATCACATAAATAATTAAAGCTTGAATTCTTCGATCATCATCTTCCTCAATCCCCGAATTTAAAGCAATAGTATCAATATCCGAAAAATTAAAATCCATCTCCTCTATTAAATCATAAATATTCTCACTAATTTTATCCATTGCCTTATCTTTATAACGATTAACAATAGACAAAGCATTTTTATTAGAAAAACCTAACGTCGTTAAATCAATAACAATTTGACTGGAAGACTCATATTCATTTAAAACCTTATAAATTTTATCAATTCGCGATTGCGGAAGCCGTGGAATTAAAGAAAGTTTATCCTTGTCTTTTAAAATCACCTCTAAAGTTTCTTCCCCAAATTGATCAACAATCTTAGTCGCCGTTACCTCACCAATTGGAAATAAATCACTAGACAAAAACTCAACAAGTTCTTCCTTTTTCGTAGGAAGAACTAACTCATAAGCCGTAACATGAAACTGATTCCCATACTTTTTATGCACCACATATTCCCCACTCATCATATAAGTACTCCGAAGTCTCAAATTAAAAAAATTCCCCGTAAAATATACACTAGAAGTACTTAACTCTAAATCAGTTTCTTTTAATTTCAAAACACCAACAACATAACCATTCTCTTTATTTGAATAAATTTCTTTAACAAATGTTCCCTTTATATAACTCATGTTATCACCATCTTTTGCATTAAAATTATATCATATTCTAAAAAAAATAGAAACAAAATGATTTCTATTTAAAAAATTAACGACTCCCCAAACTAACTCGCATCATATCATTCGGATAAACCTCTCTATCCAAATAAAATTTTACAATCTCCTCAGGATGTCTAGCCACTTCGATTTCTTCTCCCTTTTCATTATAAATCTTAAGGATAGTAAACGAAAACGCTCGAATATTAGGGCCAAACATTTCTACCCTATCCCCCGTTTTAAAATAATTTCTCTGCGTTAACGTAACCATTTTACTTTCCTTATCATAATCTAGAACAATTCCCAAAAAGTCTTGATTAGATACTTCTTGCCTTCCTAAATAATACTGCGCCTCAACCGAAGGAAATTTTTGAAAAAACTGAGCCGTACTTTCCCTATTTGCCACCCGATTTAATACCCTCTGATAATACTCTTGTAGGGAATCACTATAAGTATTCTCATAGATATGGTCAATTGCTTCCCGGTAAGTACTAATCACCGTTGCAATATAATAGTTACTCCGCATTCGTCCTTCTACCTTTAGAGAAGTTATCCCAATATCTATCATCTCTTTTAAATAACCAATCAAAGACAAATCCTTCGAAGACATGGTAAATTCCGTATCACTCTCCACCTTCTCATCATCACAAAAAAGAGGAAAACACCAACGACAAATCTGAGCACAACCGCCCCGATTTGCATCCCTTCCAGTAAAATAATTCGATAAAACACACCTTCCCGAATAAGAAGAACACATCGCCCCATGAAGAAAACACTCAATCTCAATTCCAGTTTTTTGAATAATCTCCTGAATATCCTCTTTTGAACACTCTCTTGCCAAAACCACTCTTTCTACCCCTAAATCTTTTAAAAATTGAACACTACAAACATTCGCATTTGACATCTGTGTAGAAATATGAATTGGCAAATTTATCCCCTCTGTTTTTACCAAATCAACAACTGCCATATCAGAGACAATAATTGCATCAACTCCATAAGACTCCAAGCATTTCAAATAAGTAACTAATCCCTCATAATCTTCATTATGAAAAGTAATATTTACCGTAACATATAATTTTTTCCCTAACGAATGCGCAATCGCACAAGCTTCCTTTATTTCCTCATTCGAAAAATTTTTCGCATTCGCCCGCATACTATAATTTTTTCCCCCAATATAAACCGCATCCGCTCCATAAAGATAGGCAAATTTTAATTTTTCAATATCCCCAGCAGGCGCTAATAACTCAATTTTTCTCATTTATTTTTATCTCCTACTCTATAGATAGTCTTATGATTTAAAAATCCCGTATAATATTCTCTATCATCCTCATTTTTTACTAAATAGTCATCTAAAGTACTTAAAAATACTTCTCCTTCAATTAAAGTTGAATTTAAAATTAAGTATTCTACATCAATATGACCAACCTCATGAATTAAATTAATCGGTTCCTTCGTATAAATTGTCGTCCCATATTCCTCTTCAACAATCGGATATTTATCACTCTTATTTTTAATATAATAATGCCCCTTCTCTTTCTTAGCCTTAATATAATTTAAATAATTCGTAATCAAATATCTTCTCGAGTAAAAAATAGGAATATAACCATAACTAATTAACATAAGAGGCATCTCTCCTGCTATCTCATTCATCTCTTCTTTAGTAATATCATTAGAAATAACCGCATATCCTACTCCATTCTTTTTCCAAAAATGATTCGAATAAATACTAGTATTTAAATGTTCTTGAAAAATAACCAAATCTTTCTTTATTTCTAATTTCTTTGCAAGATTTAAAACCGCCAAATCATAGAAAAATATCTTCGATATATTCATCTTATTTAAAGCAACCAAAACACTTTCTAACTTCTTCAAATCCGAATTATGCATAATCTTATTCATCGATACACAAATTTCTTTTGAAGTCATATTAAGAATCGTTTTAATCTCTTCAACCGAAAAAGTAATATCTCGGTTCACCGATAAATCAGTAATAGGTAAAATAACTCCTGCAATATCTTTTTCCAAAACACTTCCTAATAAATCTAGACTATTTGGAATAACGAATATCCTCTTCATCATATTCCTCCTCATTTTCTCCTTGAAATACTAATTTTATCCCCAACAGAAACATACTCTGTTGTAAATTCTTGATTGGTATCTAAAAAATCAATAAACCTCTTAATTCTCTTAACTAACCCCTTTTGATTTTTTGTAACGGCAAGACGCTCATCTTCTACTAGGCCATGAAAAGAAAGATTATCCGTTATAACAAAACCATCCCTCTTTAAATAAGGCGTATAACGATTAAAAAAATCTATACTATGTCCCTTAGAAGCATCAATAAAAATCAAATCAAATTCCCCCGTAACCATAGTAGTTATCGCGTCCCCATAAATTAACGTAATTCTATTTTCTAACTGCATTTTCAAGACATTTTCACAAGCCATATGGTATCTTTCCTCATCTCTTTCAATAGAAGTAACATGAATATCATCAGCCATAAGTGCCATTTTAATGGCGGAATACCCAATAGCCGTACCAATCTCTAAAATATTTTTAATTCTATTTTCTAAAATAAAATTGCATAAGTATTCTATCCCATCCTTTTGCATAATAGGAACATGATTTTCCATAGCATACTTTTCTATATTTGTTATCATCCATATCCTCCTATATCCTTGGGGTTAAAATTTCATAGCCATCATCAGTAACCAAAACCGTATGTTCATAATGAGCCGAAGGACTCCCATCTTCCGTGACAATTGTCCAATCATCATCTAATATTCCAACTGCAGGATCGCCCAAATTTAACATTGGTTCAATACAAATGACCATACCTGGCTTTAGTTTTGGTCCAGTTCCCTTTTTACCATAATTAGGAACATCTGGATCCTCATGCATTTCCGTTCCAATCCCATGGCCTACTAATTCCTTAACAACCCCTAAATGATATCGATTCGCATAAGATTCTACCGCATGAGAAATATCCCCTATCCTGTTTCCTGGCTTTACCTCTTTTATTCCCTCATATAAAGCCTTCTCAGTATGCTCCATCAAATATTCTTTCTCAGAACTAACACTTCCCACAGCATAAGTCCAAGCCGCATCTCCTTGATACCCATGATAACCAATCACCATATCAATAGTCACAATATCCCCATTTTTTAACTTTCTTTCCCCAGGAATTCCATGTACAACCTCATCATTAACACTAACACATAACGTAGCAGGAAATCCCTCATATCCCTTACAAGTAGGAACACCATCATGCTCTATAATAAATTCCTCCGCTAAACGATCTAATTCCTTAGTCGTTATTCCTGGCTTGATATAAGGCTTTAAATATTGATGAGTTAAACTAACCAAATATCCAGCCTGTCGCATAAGTTTAATTTCTTCTTCACTCTTAATTGTAATCATATTATCACTTCTTTCAATTAGTATTATAACATAAGTGTTTATTTATGAAAACATTTTATTGAATCCCATATTTTTAAAAAGAAAAAAGAAAAACTATTTTTTCTTCTTTATCCAGTACTTAATCAAATAAACTAAAAAATAAATATATAACAAGAATAATACCCAAATCAAAACCGTATTCAGTATTCCAGTTGAATAGTGATTGATTATTGCTTCTAATGAAGAAGGAATATACTCTGTAACAAAATCCGTTAAAGCAGATATTTTGACTAATTCTATTAACTTATGAAAAAGCCTAAAAATAATATCAATAATCCCCAAAAAATAAACTACACTTTTAAAATCCTTAAAAAATAAACCCACTACAATAATTGCCACTACTAGTAATATTAATACAACATCCATTTCCCTACTCCTTTTCTAATAAATTAAATTTAAAAAAACATAAATTTTAAAATTGTTTTTCTTGATTATAGACAATACTTATTTTTTCAAACCTCTCTACCGTTAATAAGTATAGCATAAAAACAGCATAAATTAGACAGATAATTAAAATAAATAAAGCGACTTGACACTTCATTTATTTTAAGTTGAATAAAAAGAAATCTCATACCTAATTATTTAATAAAAAGATAGAATTTAAATTTTTTTGTTCATAACAACTTCAATTTAAATTTCTAATATTTTACATTTTTTCTGGTATATTAATAGATAATACATTTAATAACAAAGTATTAATTTGATATACTATATACGATAAAGTAACCCAAGTTATTTTCTTTTTCTCATCACTTTCAGTTAATATTTTATTAGAATTATAAAAACTATTATATATATTTGATAATCTATATAAATAATCACAAATAAAACTTAATGTTTTATTGTTAAGTGAATTATCTATTACTTTTGGCATTTCAAGGATAATTAATATAACATTTTTATCAAACTCATTATAAATATCATACATTTTATAGTTAATTATATCTGCTTTATTTAATAATGATTTTATTCTAATCGTTGAATACAACAAATACGAACCTGTTTTTCCAGTCATACTACAAAATTTTGATAAATCAAAAATATAATCATTTTTAACATCTGGAGATAAATCTGCATATTTTAAAGTAGCAATTGCAATATCTTCTACAATTTTATCCCTATTTTCTATAATGTCACTTCTTGTAATTTTATCTACTTCTTCTTTCACAAGGTTAAGTAAATTAGATAATGTCATTACTCCACCATCTCTAGTTTTAAAAGGCTTACCATCCGTTCCATTCATAGTACCAAAACCACCATAGTATAATTTAGTTTTGGTACTAACAATTCCCGATTTATAAGCTGCTCTAAATAACTGCTCAAAATGTAGCGTTTGTCTTATATCTGTAAAATACCATATTTCATCTGGATTATAAAGTTTTTTTCTTTCCCATATACCAGCAAGATCTGTAGATTCATAAGCAACACTACCGTTAGATCTTATTACCATAAGTGGAGGCATAGGCTTATTTTCATTTTTTTCTTTAACTTCAATAACTGTTGCTCCTTGAGATTTTACCAAAACATTTCGTTCTTTTAAAAACGCTAACATTTCTTCAAAATATTTATAACAATCACTTTCTCCTTCCCATAAATCAAAAGTAGTATTCAACTCTGAATAGATTTTTTTAATTTCTTTAACACTTACATTAACTATTTGTTTAAGTAATACACAATAACCTTTATTATTTCCCTTTTGAAATTCATTCGTAATAATTCGAGCTTCTTCTAAATATTTTTTGTCCTCTTTGGCACGATTACTTGCATAAGGATATATTTCTAACAAATCATCATTTGTAACTGGACATTCATTAGGATATTCTCCTTCGTAATTTTCATCAAAATAAACTAACTCTGGCATCCTTTTTTTTATTTCTAAAATAACCAATCCTAAAGGACGTCCAAAGTCACCTAGATGAGCATCAGATATCGTATCATAACCAATCAAATTACATAATCTTTTTAAGGCTTCACCAATATTAGCACTTCTCAAATGCCCAACATGGAGAACTTTTGCAACATTTGCCCCACCATAATCAAAAAATATTTTCTTCTTGTCATAGGTATTCATATTAATTTTTATATTATCTTTAATAATATTTAAATATGTTATTAGTGATTTAGTTGAAAAAGATATATTAATAAACCCTGCACCTTGAACATTAATATTAATATAATCTTTATTTTCTTTTAATTTTTTCACAATTTCTTCTGCAATAATTTTTGGATTTTTATGATATATTTTTGCCAAATTCATCGCTCCATTATATTGATATTCCCCAAATTCTGGTCTAGATGATTTATTTAAAACAACTTCCTCTACTTCATACCCAATTTCATTTATTACTTTTTTAATATATAATTCCTGTTTTTTAATAAAATTCATTATTCTAAACTCCTCCTAAATAAAAAAATTCTACAAAATAAGGACGACAAACACCGTGGTACCACCTTAATTCATAGAATTTCTATGCACTTATATTTCTTTTAACGCAAGAATTACGATAAAACTCTAAAGGTTCATTCTTATAACTTTATCATTCTCTTTCACCAACCGAGAACATCACTAAGATAAGCGGTTATAATACTACTCCTTTTTCTTTGCTTTTTTAAATATAGTTAAATTATACACTATTTATTAGTTTTGTCAAATTATAACGGTAATAATTATAATAACCCAAAACTTAAAAATCCAAAAAACAACATATTTTTTTCAATAAAATTGAAAATCTATTTTGAATTTGACACTTTATTTATTTAAGAACTTATAATATTTTTTAAATTCTAAAGAAGTATCTAATGAAGTATTATTTAAAGATTCTATCAACTTCTTCTGATCCCTTGTTAATTTTTCAGGAACAATTACTTTAGTGATAACATACATATCCCCTTTTCTTTTAAGAGAACTAGTAACACTAGTAACACCTTTTCCTTTTAATCTCAATTTTGTCCCCGATTGCGTGCCTGCTGGAATAGATAAATTAACATTTCCATATAGAGTTGGTACCTCTTTTTTACACCCCAATATAGCCTCAGTTATAGTAATAGGAAGGTCTATATAAATATCATCCTCATCTCTTTTGTAAAATTCATGATCTCTAACCGTAAATTCTACATACAAATCTCCAGGTTTTCCCCCATTTAAACCAGCTTCTCCCTTACCAGCAACACGAAGGCGGTTATCCGTATCGATTCCCTCAGGAATAGTGATTGTTATTGTTTTATTTTTCTTTACCGTACCGGTTCCCTTACAAGACGAACACTTCTTTTCAAAAGTAGTTCCCGATCCCTTACAATTTGGACAAGTTGTTTTAGTCAAAAAGCTTCCAAACATTGTCCTTTGCTCCGATGTCACGGTTCCAGAACCCCGACAAGTTGAACAAGTACTTGGATTAAATCCTCCCTTTCCATCACATTCCGGACAAGAATCAACAATATCTAGTTTTAAATCCTTTTTACACCCATAAACAGCCTCTTCAAAGTCAATGGTCATTCGATACAAAACATCATTTCCCTTTCTTGGGCCATTAGAGCTCCTTCTTGATCCAGATTGAGTAAATCCAGAGAATCCTCCAAATCCTCCCATTCCGCCAAATAAGTCTTCAAAAATATCTGACATATCACCAAAATCAAAGTTACTAAATCCCCCAGCACCACCTGCTCCTTGACTAAAGGCTGCATGACCAAATTGATCATACTGACGTCTTTTATCCGGATCAGATAGTACAGCATAAGCTTCTTGACATTCTTTAAACTTTTCAGCAGCATTTTCTTCCGTTGATACATCAGGGTGATATTTTTTAGCAAGTTTACGAAAGGCAGACTTTATTTCAGCATCCGACGCATCTTTGGAGACACCTAGGACTTCATAATAATCTTTTTTATCCATTTTTATTCCTACTTTCTATTTTTAAAATTTCCATACATCAAATAGAGAAATTCTCCCTCTTTATCTTCAAACCCATATCCCCATCACTTATCTTGAAATACAGATTTTTCGATAGCATTTTTTATTCTTTAAAATAAGAAGTTCTAGTTGCCTAGAACTTTTTTCTTTATTATTTTTCTTCAAAGTCTGCATCTACTACACCATCATCTTCTTTTTTTGAAGTAGATTCTTCAGAAGTATTTTCTGCACCAGTAGAACCTTGATTTGCCTTAGCAGCTTCTTCATATACCTTTGAGGCAAACTGATTTGCTTTTTCTAGTAATTTATCCTTTGAAGATTTAATCTCTTCAACATCTTCTTTTTCAATAGCTTTCTTAACTTTATCCATTAATTCTTCAGCTTCTTTTTTATCAGAATCACTTACCTTATCTCCCAAGTCTTTAATCGCTTTTTCAGTCATGAAAACCACTTGCTCAGCATCATTCTTAGCATCCGCTAATTCTTTTACCTTAGCATCTTTCTCCTTGTTTGCCTCTGCCTCTTTCATCATTCGATCAATTTCCTCATCCGATAAAGTATTTGTAGCAGTAATAGTAATAGATTGTTCCTTCTTTGTTCCTAAATCCTTTGCTTTAACATTAACAATACCATTAGCATCAATATCAAATGTTACTTCAATTTGAGGTACACCACGAGGTGCTGGTGGAATATTAGTAAGTTGGAAGTTTCCTAAGGTTTTATTATCACTAGCCATTGGTCTTTCCCCTTGCAATACATGAATATCTACAGCTGGTTGATTATCAGCAGCAGTTGAGAACACTTGACTCTTGCTTGTTGGAATGGTTGTATTTCTTGGAATTAGGACAGTCATTACACCACCCAATGTTTCAATTCCAAGTGATAATGGTGTTACATCTAGTAAGACAATATCATTAACATCTCCAGTTAAAACACCACCTTGAATAGCAGCACCCATCGATACTACTTCATCTGGGTTAACGCCTTTTGAAGGATCCTTTCCTGTTTCTTTCTTAACTAAATCTTGAACCATTGGAATACGAGTAGATCCACCGACTAAGATAACTTTATCAATATCACTCTTTGTTAATTTAGCATCTTTTAAAGCTTTTCTAACTGGCTCCATTGTAGAATCAACTAAATCGCTAATTAAAGACTCAAATTTTGCTCTTGTAATATCAATCTCAAAGTTTACTGGAGCACCATCTACTTGAGCAATAAATGGCAACGATACTTGTGTTGAAGTCATACCAGATAAATCTTTCTTGGCTTTTTCTGCAGCTTCTTTAATTCTTTGCATTGCCATCTTATCATCAGATAAATCAACACCTTCTTCTTTCTTAATTTCAGATACAATATAATCAACTAGACGATTATCGAAATCATCTCCACCCAAGTGGTTATTTCCTGATGTAGATAATACTTCAAAAACTCCATCTCCTAGTTCTAGAATAGAAACATCAAATGTTCCACCACCTAAATCATAAACTAAGATTTTTTCATTTGTATTTTGTTTATCAAGTCCATAAGCAAGAGCAGCAGCAGTTGGCTCGTTGATAATTCTTTCAACTTCCAATCCAGCAATTTTACCAGCATTCTTTGTTGCTTGTCTTTGTGCATCGTTAAAGTAAGCTGGTACTGTAATAACGGCTTTTGTTACCTTTTCTCCTAAATAAGCTTCAGCCGTTTTCTTTAAATCACTTAAAATCATCGCACTAACTTCTTCTGGCGTATATTCTTTTCCATTAGCTTTTACTTTTTCACTAGTACCCATTTTTCTTTTAATGGAAATAATAGTATCTGGATTAACTAAAGCTTGACGTTTTGCTTTTTCTCCAACAATAATCTCTCCCTTTTTGAAAGATACTACAGATGGTGTTGTTCTTCCACCTTCAGCATTTGCAATAACGTGTGCTTCTCCTCCTTCAAATATAGATACACAACTATTAGTTGTTCCTAAATCAATTCCAATTATTTTACTCATAATTATTCACCTTTCCTTTTATTTATTATCATGACTTTTCTCATCAATAATGACAATTTTTTTTCTTTTTCTTCTTGCTATTCACATTCCTATCACTTGCCTTTAACTTTTCATAAATGAAATAAGCAAGCAAGGCAACTAGAATAAATGGTAGTGCCCATATCATAAAGCGAATAGCAAAGTAAGAGAGCAATACTGCTACTACAACATAAATGATATCTCTAATTTTTTCTTGATTCATTTATATCTCCTTACTCATTTACTTTTACCATAGCAGGTCTTACCACTCTATCTTTATAAGTATAACCTTTCTGTAATACTTCTAAGATAACACCCGCTGGTTTATTCTCATCATGTTCAGTCAAAACAGCATGATGATATTCCGGGTCAAACTCCAACCCCTCAGCAGCAATTTCTTTAACTTCAAATTTATTTAATATCCCTACAGTTGTAGTATAAATTAACTTAAATCCTGCCAAAAACTTAGAAACTTCATCAGATAAATCATTATCGTCCATCTGAATTGCCCGCTCAAAATTATCAACAACAGTCAATAACTCTTTAATTAAATCTTCATTTTTGTATTTTAATACTTTCTCACTTTCCTCTTCTTTTCTCCTTTTATAATTTTGAAGTTCCGCTTGATTTCTTAAAAGAGCTTCCTGCAGAGAACCAACCCGTTGATTCAACTCCTCTATTTGCTTATTTTTTTCTTCCAAGTCTTTCTCTAGTTGTTCTCTTTTTTCTTTTTCCTTACTGCACTTACATTCTTTTTCTCCTGTTACTTCTTCTTTTGTAGCATCTTCACTTAATCCTTCTTTTTCATTATCCATCACTTCTTTTTCATGATGATTTTTATGTTTACTCATTTTCGCCTCCTAAATGATTCTTGATATAATCGAGTAGACTAACTACCTTATCATATTCCATTCGCTTTGGTCCCACAATCGCAATAGTTCCTTCCTCACCATTAACATTATATTTGGTCTTTACAACCGAAGTATCACTTGTAATTTCTGACTCACTACCAACATAAATATGAATACCATTATTCTCTTCTTCTTTAATTGAACTTACATCTTCAAATTTAGAAAGAATCTCTTTTACTTTCTCAATATTAGAAAATTCTGGTTGCTTTAAAAAGTTATTCTTTCCAACAAAATGAACATCATTACTACTACTAGTAAATTCAGAGAAAGCATCATAAAAGGCATTATATAACACCTCATGTTGTTTCACATACTTACCAATAATTGGTTTTACCTCATACTCCAGCTTTTCAGAAATTTCATTAATTGGCGTTCCAACAACTAGCTTATTGATTAACTCCACCGTCTTTCTCACATCATCCGTTGATATTGTACTAGGCAAGTATAAATTCTTATGCTCAACAATTCCCTTATCCGTAATAACAATGGTTAGGATCTTATTTTCTTCTAGAGGAACAACCTCCACTTGTTTTAAGCGATTCGCCTTAGCACTTGTTCCTAATACTATAGAAGTGTAGTTTGTAATTTCTGAAACAATCTCAATACTTTTTTTAATCGTATCCGACAAATCAAGAGATTGGTTTTTAAAAATCGTTTGTAATTTCAACATATCTTCCCCGGTCATATTCTTTGGCTGCATTAAATTATCCACATAATATTTGTACCCCTTCTCACTAGGAATCCTTCCTGATGCAAAGTGATTTTTCTCCAAATATCCTAATTCTTCCAAATAAACCATTTCATTACGAACTGTGGCACTAGAACATTTGATATTCTTACAAATATGAGAAGAACTTACCGGCTTTGCTGTTTTAATATATTCTTCTACAATGATTCTTAAAATTTGATTCTCCCTTTCAGATATCATTCTTACACTCCCTTTAGCAGTTCCTTTTCTCGAATGCTAGATTCATTATAGTATATTATATTAGCAATGTCAAGAAATAATTGCTAATTTTTCAAAAAAAGAAAAATACTGATTCAAAACTTGCTATCCAATAAAGCAAAAATAAAATCAAGTATTCTTTTTTTTCCTTAATGTTTTCCCACGAGAAGGAATATTTAACTGATAAGTCGTTTCTGATATCTTATAACTAGTATGATTATAGAGAATATACTGTTTACAAATTGCTTGATGAATTTTATTATCTCCTCGCGAAATACCATACTCTATATCTAAAAAACTAGGAACAATTCCCGAAGCCAATCTTTCCTCACTAGAACTTGGCACAGTTACAACAAAACTACCACCCAAATTATGCGCCTTAAACTCATGACTATGCCCTTTATAAAGGATAGCATTATGAACAACAGGATATTCAACTTTCTGACCTGTAATGGGATGTTTTAAATAAAAAGGAAAGTTACTAATTATCACCTGTCCTACTCCATACCCCAACGTAACAATATCATGTCTTCTTTCTTGTATAATATAAGAAATATCTATCCCAGAATTTTTCCAAATACTAAAATCATGATTCCCCAGTACAAGAAAATTTAAAATATTCTTATCATAAGGAAAATCATGTAAAACATTATAAATCACCTCTTCAATACTAGAATATCTTTGCTTCCTTGCTCTTTCTTGATAAATTCCATCAAAAAAGTCACCAATATTAAAAATAAGATGAATCCCCTCTTTCACGGCATATTCCATCATCAAATGAGCATTTTCCATACTATCATAAATACTTCCATAGTGTGCATCAGATGTTACCAACATTCGAATGGCCGTAGCACACTTACCTGCCCTAACTTTCGTGATGTTATTCTCCATTTTCAAAGGAGAAGATAATCGATAAAAAATATCTCCCTCAGTATTATAATTTCTATCAAAAAGATAACCACTATTTTTTAACATAGATAACTTTAAAAACAATTGTTTTTGACTCAACTTAGTAATTTCACAAATTTGATTTAACGATTTTCCCTCTTTGATTAATTGAATCAAATCTAACATAGACTCTCGCACAACAATCCCCCTTTTGTTAATTAGGTGATATTATAGAGGATTTTATTCTAAAAGTAAATAGACTAATCAAAAAAAACCAATCTCAAAGTTAAGATTAGTTTCTTCTGATTTATCACACATTTTACTTAGTAATATTTTTTAAAATAACTGTTTTTGTTCGAGACATTTCTCTTAAAGTAGTCATAATTCCTTCGTTTCCAATTCCAGAATATTTCCAACCACCAAATGGTTGTTCAAAACTTCTAAAGAAACTTGCTCCATTAATAACAAATCCACCACATTCCATAGCTTCACTTACTCGAATAGCCTTATTCATATCTCTTGTAATAATAGAACCTGATAATCCATAAATAGACTGATTAGCAATTTCAACCGCTTCTTCAATTGTATCAAAACCAATAACAGAAATTACTGGACCAAAAATTTCCATATCTTTGGCAACATCCATATCCTTAGTAACACCATCAATGATAGTTGGTTCATAAAAAGCACCATTTCTCCTACCACCATAAACAACATGAGCTCCCTGTTCTACAGTTTTATTTACTTGACTTTCTACTTCAATAGCAGCTTCCTCGCTAATTAAACAACCAATATCAGTGTCCATCTCGCTAGGATATCCCACTTTTAAAGTCTTGATTTTTTCAATCATTTTATCAATATATTGTTGTTTTACCGAGTTTTGTACTAAAAATCTTTTACTAGCGCAACAAACTTGTCCTGTATTATAAAGTCTTCCCCAAACTGTTTCTTCAACCGCTAAATCAATATCGCCATCCTCACATAAAATGAAAGCATCATTTCCACCTAATTCTAATGATGAATGAGCTAAGTGAGAAGCACATCTTTCTGCAGCATCAATCCCAGCAGCAGTTGACCCCGTTAAACTAACAATAGAAACTTTCTTATTAGAAGTTAACGCTTCTCCTACCACCTTCCCTGAACCATGAACAACAGAAATAACCCCAGCAGGTACTCCAGCTTCTACCAATAACTCAACATACTTTGTTAAAGTCAATGGATTAACACTAGCAGGCTTTAAAATAGCCGCATTTCCCATTAATAATGCAGGTGGAATTTTATTAATAAAAATATCACTTGGGAAATTAAAAGGAATGATTGCTACCATTACACCTAGTGGTTGTTGAATAGTGTATTGAATAGTATTTTCCTGCCCTTTTTCTGTTCCTCTTGGAATCATATTTCCATAATCATGTTTAATCTTTTCTACATAAGCAGGTACTCCAATAGAAATATTTGCAATTTCATTATAAGCTTCCTTAATTGGTTTTCCTGTTTCATCAGATAAAGTTTTAGCTAAACTATCCTTATCTCTTTCTACTAAACCAACAAACTTTGATAAAATATCACATCTTTCATGAATAGACAATTTAGCCCATTCCTTTTGTGCTTGATAAGCATAATCTACTGCTTCATTCACTTCCTCAGCAGATAAGCTTGGCACTGTGTCAATAAGTTCATTCGTAGCAGGATTTTTTACCTCAATAACGCTACCATCTTTGGCATCACGCCATTCTTTTCCAATTAAACTTTTCATTTTTTCCTCCTCTAACTTTAATACCCATATGGTATTATAATTAAAGTATACCGTTAACTAATATTTTTTTCAAGTAAATTAATGAAATTTAAAAAATATTATGCATTAGTAAGCAAAGATTTAACTCTATTCTCCATATCAATAATTATCATATAACAAAAAAGAAAGAAGAATACTGATAAATTAATAAAGAAAACATCATCGTTCTAGAAAATTTTAAAAAGCCCAAAATGAAGAACCCGAATTTAACAGTTTTAATTCAAAAATTTTTTCGAGATGTTATAAACCTAGTTTTTCTTTGCTAACTTTATTGCGTACGTTTTCGATAATATGATGAATTCAATTACGAAGGTAGTATTATGCGATTAAAAATTGTTAGTTGGATAAACAGAATCTTTATTTTTAAATCCACTCTTTATTATTTCTTCCGCTCTTTCTGGATTAGTTCTCAATAATCCCAGAAATGAATACACTCCTGTTGGTTTTAATGCAGGATTTAATTCATGTATTTTTTTAGCAGTATATCCGTTTATTTCAATAGCATTTTCTAAATCATAAGTTTTTTGACTAAGATATTTAGTAAACTCATTTAATATATCATCATATTTTGATAAATCTTTAAATAGTATTTTAGCAACTTCATCATTAACTTTCGCATCTTCTTTAAAATACTTTATGATTACCTCTGCCCAAAATGGATCTTCTACTTTTTGACTTATTGTTTCTTCTAATGTTAATCCATTATATTCCATCTCTAGTATTTTCGCTATTTCAATTTTTTTATCATTTTTCATTTTATCTAATTTTTCTTTTAATTCTAGTTGCTCTATTTTTTGATCTATACGTTTTAATAAATCATCTTTCCTAAATGGATCTTCTAATTTAAATTCACTAAAATCAGTACCATTTAATTGTTGCATCTTTACATCTTTGACAAACTTTTCTAAATCAAATAATTTAACTTTAACATTATTTAATTTTGGATATTCAACACTACCTGCAACACTATCTACTGTTTCAAAATCCCTATCAAATGTTTCTTCAACTTGATTAATAATTAGCTTAACTTTTGAATTTTCAATAGATACTAAATCACATAATTTAGGCATATAACTTCCGTAAATATTCACCAATTCCGATACAGAACGAGTTGCAATATATGTTTTAACATTTCTTGCAACACAGGATCCTAAAATATCAACTAAATCATTGCATTTTTCAATAATATCAAAGTTATCTAATATAAAATTGAATTTATTTTTTGTTTTTAAATCAACTAATATCGCATATAATTGTTCTATAAACATTGCAACTATTGCATTTAAAGATCTATTTTCATCTCTTGCTATTACAAATATTGCAGTTGGCCTACTTACAATTTCTTCAAAACTAAAAGTAGTTTGATTCATTATTTGCGATAATTTTTCTCTTGAAACATATAACCTTAATTTTTGTCTAGCAACTGATAAAATACTACCCTTTGTATCTTTTGGCGCTAAAAAAGTTGGAGAAGCAAAAATGTATGATTTTGATGATGGTTCTTTTGTTTTAAAATATTCAGTGATATAATCTGATACACCAAATTTTTTATTCATTCCATTAAACATATTATTTATACTATTTAAATTAACTTCATCTTCTTCTCCATCTTCAAATAAAGCAAGTGCTACACCTGTAAAAAAATCAGATGCAGTTAATGCCCAAAATGGATCTTGAGTAGAATTTTCATAAAACATAACTTTACCAATTTTTTCAAGATATTCTTGTGCTTTATCTTTTTGACCATTCTTATATAGATTATATGGATATTCTAACGGATTCCATCCATCACTTTTGTCCATATCCCTCAAATTTAAAATAATAGTATTATAGTTATTTGCTTTTAATTTTTCAAAATATCTATTTATATATTCCTCTCTTGAATCTAAAATAAATAGACTTTCTTTATTCTCAATAGCATTATCTACCACAGGAAATAATACATTAGTTGTTTTCCCAGATGCAATATCTCCTTCAACAATTAAATTTTTACGTGCATTAAGCACTTTTTCCAACATTTCTTTTTTCATACTTCCTCCTTAATACTTTCTCTTGTTCAGTTTCATTAACTCTTGTATAGCACTTTTTATTTCTAATTTCTTCTTGCATATATGTTAATCTGTCATATTTCAATTTTAATAAGTAAATTCTTTCTTCTATTTCTTTTTTCTTTTTTTCTAATATTTCTTCGTCTATTTTATCTTTATATTCAATTATTTCATCTAATGTAAAATCTAACGATTTTAATAACTTAATAAGTTCACATTCAATTATATTAACTTCACTATAATACTTATAACCTGTAAATTCATCTATTTTGCTTGGCACTAATACACCATATTCTGCATAATATCTTAATGTTCTGACAGGAATATCAACTATTTTAGAAAAATCTCCAATTTTGTACATTTTGATCTACTCCTTTACTCAAAATTCCTCCTCTCAACTAAAATACTAACAGAGCAGTTGACTGCCAAGTCAATACTTTTGTGAAAATTATAGTGTTCTACCTATTTTTTCTTGTGTGATAACTCTTGGTTAGCCGCTGTTTGAATAGGAATACTTTTACCATTTTTCAAAACTACTTGCATATCATTGCACTTTGTTATGCCACTCGGATTAATCATTACTATATCTCCGTTAAACATAATTACTGTTTGCATTATTTCTTTTTGAGGTGCTAATTCCTTTCCAATTTGTATGAATGCTTCATGCTGCCATATATCAGCAATAGAAATATTTAATCCTGTATCTCTTATATCATATTTAGTTCTCAAATCTTCCCTTAATGTTCTAGCCAAAGTATTATTTTTCATTTCTTCATTAACATTCCCATGTGTATGTCCAATTGAAACAACAGAATAATTACTATCAGTCATTAATTTTCTAAATGTTTCCTCATCATCGGTTACATGGGTTTCAGATTTTGCTCTTTGCATATCATAAACAATATCTTCAATAACAACATAACTTTCACCGTTGATTTCTTTTTTATTACCTAATAGTATAAATGGAATTTCTTGTGCAGTTTGTGGATTGTTTATTCTACCAACAAATTGCATATAAATTTCATATACCTTTAGACTTATAATAACTTTATCACCACTATCGCCCATTAATGTTGGAGAAATAGGAATATCACTAACTTCTAATCCTTCTCTATTTTCACAAGCCATAACAAAATCAACAATTTGTTCTTCATAACCATTACAAAATAATTTATCTATCACTACCGATGGAACATCAAATTTCATATCACACCTACTCCTACATATAAGTATAACATTATATTAGAAATTTTTATATAGAATATGCAAATCTTGCACACAAAAACAGTTACAGTTCAGTCAGACAAAATAAGAAATTAAATGTTATTTCCGTATTAAGTAAATTTATAACAAATACTTTTTGCTAGGTCCATCGAATTTTGAAGAACCTAATAAAAAAAGAGAATATCATACAAAGTACAATATTCCAAAATATACATAATTCATTATTCCAAATTCTCTAAAGGGAGAATTTTTTATTTAACCCATTACGTTTATTTATGAATTTTTCTCTTTCTCACTTTTATAAAAACATTAGCAGAATTTTTAGGAACTAAAAAATAATAACTACCAAAACCTAAAAGCATTGCAACAATCAATATACTTGCGACCTTATAAATTTGTTCCATCCCTGTTTTAACATCCTCTATTTTTTTATCTGACATGACAATCTTATTATTAGCTAAACTCTTCCCATCTTTATCCATCAATTTTCCATCAGCAGTCATAGTAAACAAAATTGATTCCGCCGTTGAATAATTCTTAGGGGCAATTTTCTCCACTAAATAATAAGTTCCTGCCGTAAGACCACTAATTTCTTTTTCTTTATCCGTAGAAGTCCACGTTGCTTCAGTACCATCACTTAAAATAGCGGGAACACAATCATTATTATATTGATCAGTTAATAACTTAACTTTTCCATTTTCATCTGTATAAGTATTACATATACTAATAGTTGCCCCCGGAAGTTCTTTACCAGTAGCAATATCAGTTTTACTAATTTTTAAATTATTTAATTTATTTTTAATAACAATTAAATTATCCTTCACCGTCTGATTACCACTCTTAACTTCTCCTGTTGAATCAATAGAAAATGGTGTAGCCGTAGTAGCAATCACATATCCTCTTGGGGATGTTGTCTCAACAATATAATAATCACCCTTTTTTAATCCAACAAACTCAACCGGTGTCGAACCAGATGTCCATGACATTTCCACATCACTAATCGTTTTAGCAGGATCACAATTTTCTTTCTTTTCTTGATATGATGCAGAACTACATATTTTCAAAGAAGCACCAGCCACTTCATCACTACCTGTTATTGACTGTTTACTAATTTTGACATTATTTTTAACATTAACTTTAGTAATTGCTAAATTTCCACTAGATTTTGATACTTTCACATACTTATCTTTTTCACTACAATAAGTCTCATCTACTTTTGTTTTAGTATTTTTATTGTAACATATTTTCTCATAAGTAACAGTTGGCGTCGATGGATCCGTAGGACTAGTACTACCATCTGTCCCAGAATCAGTCGTTGTATCTGAAGTATTCTCCCCTTCTGAAGTTTCTGGAGTTTTCGGAGTGAAATCACAGTTTTCATTTTCAGATAAATCCACCGGATCTCCACCAGTTGAGGCTTGACATTTATATTCATATGCCGAAAAATTACATCTCTCTAAATCCGCTTCTTGAGTTGAACCATTTACCTCATAATAACATTTTTCACTATTTTGATTAGGATTTACATTAGGATCATATACATATATATTCTTTTGAATATTATCAGAAGTTAAAGCATAACCATCTGGAGCACTTTTTTCAACCAAATAATAACTATGCTTAAAGAAGTCATCATCTGATGTTGCAACAGTTGGACTAGTATAACTAACCGTCGCACTTCCTCCTTGATTAGAGGCCAATAAATTACCAGCAACATTTGGATTATCTCGATAAATTTCCAAACTAGCACCCGTTACTAATTCTCCATCCTCATCTACCTTATATCCTACAATTCGATGATTATTAATATTAGGTACCGTTAGTTGCACCGATTGACTAGTACTTCTTTCTACCTTAATTTTCTTCTTTTCCAACAAATTTTGTTTATTTGAACCATAAGAATATCTTATTGAAGATGAATAACTACTATCATTAGAACCCTTTACATTAATTGTAATAACCGTATTTGCATCAGCACCAGTTGCTTTCACATAAAATGGATAATCCGACTTCCTCCCACTAAAAGTAACCGTATTTTTACAATTTGTACCATTTGCAGAAGTACAAATCTCAGCTTGTCCTTTAGTTGTAGATAAAGAAATAACATAACTAACTTTATCCGAAGTCTCTCCTACATACTCTTTAATACCACTTAACGTTATCTTATCTGAAATATAAGTCGTACCAGAAGAATAATTCAATACGCTATCTGTTACTTTAAAAGTGGGTTTCGTTATCTTCTTACTTAAAACAACTTTTTCGTAATCTTTTAATACTTGATCATACATTTTTTTTATAGTACTATTTGTAGAATAAAAATTCATAGAACTACTTGATTTTACTACTTTATTAAAAAAAGTATTTAATAAAGCTGAAGCCATATGGTAAGCTTCTTTCTCATTTGAATAAGCTTTTTGCGCACTATCTATCATCATTCCTGCAATAACTGCATTCTTACTATCCGAATTCCATTTTGCATCCAAAGTATATCCAGTTGTACCACCAAATTCTAATTTCCACTGAACACAATAAACAGGATTGGAACTATGTTTTTTCAAACAATCACGTCCCCATCCACTCTTTTGACTAGCACTATACTTTCCAGTAGTCCTATCAAAATAATAACACGAACTGTCAGAAGACGAATTACTAGAAATAGTAACAGCCTCTACCTTTGCCGAAAAAAGAAAAGTAAAGACTACCAACACAAAAAAAATTCTTCTTTTACTCTTAAAAATATCTCTCATGATTACCCTCCTACTTTATACCTAGAGTATATCATTTATTCCCATAAAGTGCAATAAAAATTCCAAATATTTAGAATAAAAAATTATAAATTGGTGTAAAGTAAGATTAGAAATATTTGCATTTTTTTTAATCCATGCTATACTTTAAAAAGACATAGGTTGTGATAAAAGTGAAAAAAATCAAAAGAAGAACAAAAATTAAAAATAAAAAAAATATCCTTATTAGTGCTTATATCATTTTAACCATTTCCACAATAATTACATTTTCTTTTTGCTTTCTTGCAACACCAAAAATAGAAATCGAAAAAAGAAACTTAACTTTTTCCTATGACGAAGAAGTAAAACTTCCCAAATATAGAGCATATTCTATGAATAAAGACATAAATAACAAAGTCAAGATAAAAACCAACCTCAAAAAACATAAAGTAGGAAAATATTTTGTAACTTATCAAGTAAAAGGAAAATTTTTTCAAACAAAAGAACTTGTTTTAATTAAAATCATAGACAAAAAGAAACCCATAATTACCTTAAAAGGAGAAAAAAATATCACCGTATGTCCAAATACAAAATATCAAGAAGAAGGATTTGGTGCAACAGATGAATATGACGGTGATCTTACATCAAAAGTATTTGTTCAAGAAAAAGAAAACAAAATTCTCTATCAAGTTGAAGATTCCTCCCATAATCTAGCAACTGCACAAAGAAATATCACTTATGAAGATAAAGAAAAACCAGTAATTACCTTAAAAGGAAATGCAAAAATTTACTTATACAAAAACAGTACTTATAAGGAAGAAGGATACTCCATTACCGATAACTGTGATCAAAATGTCAAAGTTGATGTAAAAGGAACAGTAAATACCAATAAATTAGGAACTTACAAAATCACTTACACCGCAACAGATGCTAATCAAAATACTGCCAGTACAGAAAGAATCATCGAAGTTATCTCAAAAAATCCAAGTAACCAAGGAATTATTTATCTTACCTTTGATGATGGCCCAAGCAACAGTACCACCCCAAAAATATTGGATATACTAAAAAGAAAAAATATTCCCGCAACATTTTTTGTAATCAACCATGATGATAGTTTAAATTATCTCATTAAAAGAGAAGCCAACGAAGGCCACTCCGTTGCACTACATAGTTATACACACAGTTATGCACTCATCTATCAATCTACCACCAGTTATTTTGATGATTTATATAAAATTCGTGATAAAGTACAAAAAATCACTGGAACTTACTCCAATATTATAAGATTTCCTGGCGGTAGTAGCAACACCGTAAGCAAAAAATTTCAAGAAGGAATTATGAGTACACTAACAAATGAAGTAACCAAACTAGGATTTCATTATTTTGACTGGAATATCGATTGCGGAGATGGTGCGGGAATCCGAGATGCAAATAAAATTTATGAAAACGTTACCTCTAATCTATCTAAAACAAAAGAAAACGTTATATTAATGCATGATTTTGAAAATAATTACGGTACACTAAACGCCCTAGAAAACATTATTGATTATGGAATAAATCAAGGTTATCAATTTAGAAAAATCACCATGGAAACTAACGAAATTCATCACAAACCAAACAATTAAACTTCTTTTTGGTATTATTTTCTTTCTCATTCATAAAATTTAATGTAAGTTTTAGAAAGGAATGAATCATTTATGGAAACTTTAAAAGTAAGTACAAAATCAAACCCCAATTCTGTTGCGGGAGCCTTAGCAAATGTCTTTCGTGAACAAGGCTGTGTAGAAATCCAAGCCATTGGTGCTGGAGCCTTAAACCAAGCCATTAAAGCCGTTGCCATTGCAAGAGGTTTTGTAGCACCTTCTGGAAAGAATTTAGTTTGTATCCCAGCCTTCACTGATATTCAAATTGATGGTGAAGAAAGAACAGCAATTAAATTAATTGTAGAATCCAATTAATAAAAAATGTTTATACTGCTAATAAAATGGATAGGAGGGAGTGTAAATAATTCTGTGTAAATGGTAATCTATCCATGATATTTGGAACCACTATAGGTTCCTTTTTGTTATA
>CAKPBH010000019.1 GCA_934140355.1 uncultured Bacilli bacterium
GGAAATGCCCTTAGAAGAGTAATGTTATCAAGTTTACCAGGAGATGCAATCACTAGCGTAAAAATCGAAGGTGTTGCTCATGAATTTCAAAAAATTGATGGCGTAATTGAAGATGTAACGGCAATCGTTTTAAATTTAAAAAGCGTTGTAATCAAAAATCATTCAGAAAATTATGATTATATTTTAAGAATTCATAAAGACACTGAAGGAGAAGTGTACGCAAGGGATATTGAAGCAGATACAGATATCGAAATCCTAAATCCTGATCAATTAATTTGTACTCTAGCAGAAGGTGCTAGTATCGATATGGAAATGACAATTGGTCACGGAAGAGGATACAATAGAGCAGAAGAAAACAAAGCTTTATATGGAGAAGGTGCTAAACAAAACACAATATTTATTGATAGTCTATTTTCTCCTATCGAAAGAATCAATTATGAAGTAGAAAACGCTCGTGTTGGACAAGATAATAACTATGACAAATTAATCTTAGAAGTATGGACAAATGGATCAATCACTCCAGAAGAATCTGTTGCTCTAGCAAGTAGAATTTTAATTGAGCACTTTAATATTTTAGCAGATTTAAATGAAATTGCTGATGAAACAGGATTAATGAGTTCTAAAGCAGAAGATCCTAATCAAAAAGCATTAGAGACTTCTATTGATGACTTAGATTTAAGTGTTAGAGCATATAACTGCTTAAAGCGTGCTGGCATTTTAACATTACATGATCTTGTTGATAAGAGTGAAAATGAAATGATGAAAATCCGTAACTTAGGAAAGAAATCATTAAAAGAAGTTATTGATAAAGTAAAAAGTATGGGTCTTAACTTTAGAGATGACGATTAATTAGAAGGAGGATATTATGGCTTATAGAAAATTAGGTAGAGACAACAAACATAGAAGAAGTATGTTAGCAAGCCTAACAAAGCAACTAATTTTAAATGAAAGCATTACCACAACAGAAACAAGAGCAAAAGAAGTTAGAAAATGCTTTGATAAAATGGTTACTTATGGAAAGAAAAACACTTTAGTAACACGTAGACTTGCATTAGCGTTTCTACATAACGATGAAGAATGCGTAAACAAAGTATTCAACGACCTTGCAAAAAGATATGAAGATAGACAAGGTGGATATACAAGAATCATTAAAACAGAAGAAAGACGTGGAGATAACGCTTTAATGGTTATCTTAAAATTAGTTTAATCGATAGAGAAAGTTGTTATGAAATAGTAGATTTTATAATGACTTTTTTTGTGCTTCAAATTTGAAAAAATTTATGTTTCTTTGAAGGTCTTTAAAAATTTAAAATTGGTATTAAATGCTCTATTAATCAATATTTTTTACTAGGTTTATCCATTTTTGAAGAATCTATTTTGGGATAATTATTTTTATTTTTTTTACTTTATTGACAAGTTGGTATTATTCAAGTTAAAATGATATTAACTTAAACTTTAGGAAGTAGGGATAGAATGGAAGAGTTAAAGATTTTAGATAATACGATTTTGATTGTGATGGATGAAGATAAAGAAAATGTTATTCAATATTTTAGTGAAAAGAAGAGAAGGCATGCGAAAATATTTACCCTATCTGAATTTATGAATCAGTATTATTTTTCTTATGATGAACGTGCGATTTATTATTTAAAGTGTCATTATCAATTTCAGTATGATGTTAGTTTGATGTATTTATCTTTGTTGTATGATGTTATCGATACTAATATTTTGGATGAAAAGGTTAGGATGCTGCAAGAGATAAAACGTGAGTTAGAAGAGCATCATCTTCTTTTCTTTCATCCTTATTTTCGTGAGTATTTAGAGGATAAAGAGATTTTATTTTTTGATGTTTTTTTTGATTCTAGGGCACAGAAGTTATACTCTGATTTAGAGAAAAATTTTAAGGTAAGTAAATTTTATCTAGAAAGGGAGATTTATAATCAGGAAGTAATGTATGAGTTTTCTGATATTGAGACTGAGGTTGTTTATGTGGCGAGTTCTATTTTAGAAAAAATTAAAGGAGGAACTCTACCTTCCCAGATTAAATTATGTGGTGTTACGGGAGAATATTTACCAGTTGTAAAACGTGTTTTTTCTTGGTTTTCCTTACCACTTAATTTATCAGATAATTATTTATATGGGACAGTGATGGGGCAAGACTTTTTGGCGCTTTTGGAGAGTGATATTTTTCTAACAATGGATTCTTTTTCTAAAAAATATGCACTTAAACAAAAAGAAGAAGTAGAAATATTTGAGATGATTTGTGATATTGTGAATCGTTATTCATGGGTAGATGACTATTTAGAAGTAAGGGACTTTTTGATTCATGATTTTAAGCAGGCTAAAATAAAGGGAAATGTAGATAGTAATGCAATTGAAGTTCTTTCTCATTTGAGAAATGTTCATGATGATAGTATCGTCTTTTTGCTTGGTTTTAATCAGGGACTTATTCCTAAGTTAAAACGAGACGAGGGTTATTTTAATGATACTTTGAAGAAAAAGTTAGGTTTATTTACGACAGGGGATGAGAATAAGCTTGAGAAGGAAAGATGGCTTCAAGAGATAAGTCATGTTAAAAATTTGGTGATTACTTCGAAGAAAAAGAGTCCTTTGGGAGATTTTTATCTATCTAGTTTGAATGATGATTTAAAAATGCGAGTAGAAGAGGGAAAAATTACTTATTTATATTCGAATCTTTATAATCAGTTAATGTTAGGAGAAAAGTTGGATACTTTAGTGAAATATAATGAGCGGGAGGATGATTTAGATTATCTTTATCAAGGATATCGTGATATTCCTTATTTAACTTATGATTCTTCTTTTACGGGAATTGATAAGGAGAAGTTAAGAGAGTATTTGAAAGGCAAGTTTACGTTATCTTATAGTGCAATGAATAGTTATTACCAATGTGGGTTTCGCTACTACTTAAGTAATATTTTAAAATTGAATTTATCTCCTCATACTTTTTATACGGTTTTGGGAAATATTTTTCATGAGGTTTTGTCTTCCTATAAGAGGAGTGATTTTGATTTTGATTTGATTTATGATAGAGTAGTAGAAAAATATGGCGAGGTTTATTCTTATGATGCTAGAGAACGTTTTTTCTTAAAAAATTTAAAGGGAGAATTAAAGTTTATTCTTGATACCATTTTAGAACAAGAAGAGTTTTCTCAATTGGCGGAGGTTTATGTTGAAGAGCGGGTAGTTAAAAATTATCAGAAAGACTCCTATGAGGTTTGTTTTAAGGGCTTTGTTGATAAGATGTTAGTAAGTTCGGATAAAAAATTCATCTCTATTATTGATTATAAAACAGGAAATCCTAATTTGAATTTGAATGACACGATTTATGGGCTGGATTTGCAGTTACCAATTTATCTTTTCTTGGCGAAGAATAAGTTTCCAGAGGCTAGAATTATTGGGTTTTATTTGCAAAAAATTTTAAATAATGAAATTAAACGTGATAATCAACACTCTTATCTTGAATTAAAGAAGGAGAATTTGAAGTTACAGGGATATAGTAATTCCGATACGAAGATTTTGTCTTTATTTGATAATAGTTATTTTGATAGCAAAGTGATTAAGGGAATGAAAATGACTTCTAAGGGGCTTGGAACAAAAAAAGTATTAGATGATTTTCAAATGGAGAATTTGAGTGCTTTAGCAGAAGTGAAGATAAAAGAGGCGATTAAGGGAATCATTGATGCTAATTTTTCTATTAATCCTAAGCGAATTGGAAATGATAATGTAGGTTGTAAGTATTGTTTGTATCGGGATATTTGTTTTATGAATGAAAAAGATATTGTTGATTTAAAAGAATATAAGAATTTAGAATTTTTGGAAGGTGAAAATACTTAAGAAGATTTATCTAAAAATAAAGTGAGGTGTAGTTGGTGAAGTTTTTTGAAAATATTAAATATTTATTGAAATATACAAAGAATAGTAGAAAATATATTATTTCTTATATTATTTTTTCTATTACTTTAAGTTTAATTGGTGTTCTTATTCCTTTTGTAGTGGCGATGCAGCTTGTTAAGTTTACAAATGGCCTTTGGAATGAATTAATTATCTTTACTTTGATGGTTGCACTTTTAAATATTTTAAAAGAAGCAAATGGTTTTTTAATTGCTATTAGTTCAGAAAAATTATCACAAATGGTTGTACGAGAAATTCAAGTAGAAATGGCTAGAGAAATTTTAAAAATGGAATTATCAAGTATTGATCGAGAAGGTAATGGAGTATTTATTCAAAGATTAACTGATGATGTTAATAGTGTTTCTAATATTTTTACTTATGGAATTAGTGACTTATCTAGAATGATTGCTCAAATTGGTATTTTTATTTTTGTTTATTTTATTAATATTTATTTAGGGATATATTTTTCGGCTTTTATTTTAATCTTTTTCTTGTTTGGCCGATATCGATTTATTTATTTAAAAAAGAAGGAGGAGAGATATAAAGATAAAAAAGAGGAAATGACTGGATTTACTACTGAGTTGGTTAGAGGAATTCGGGATATTAAGATGTTAAATGCAGAAGAATCTTTTATGAAAAAGGTTGTTTCTAATGTTTTAGAGTTAAACGGAAAAAAATATGTTTTAAATAAGGTTGATAATATTTTTTGGCTTTTATGGTCAGTAATTTTCTCTTTTTATGAGGTATTTTTGATTTTATTACTTATCTTTTTAATTTGTCAAAATCAACTTAGTTTGGCGATGGGCATTGTTGTTTTTAATTATAAAAATACTATTAGTAACTTGATTTTTTCGGTAAATTATTGGATGGATGCTTTAAGAGAATTTCAAGTTTCTGCTACTAGAATTATAGAAATTTTATCGGGAAGTAAATTTAAAAAAGAACACTTTGGCCAAAGACATTTGGAGAAAGTTCATGGTGATTTTTCCTTTCAAAATGTAGAATTTTCTTATCAAAATGGGGGAAGAAAGGTCTTAGATGGTCTTACTTTTTCGGTTCGTGCTAATGAAACAGTTGCTTTTGTGGGGAAAAGTGGAGTTGGGAAAACAACGGTATTTAACCTGTTATGTAAACTTTATGATGCGAATGGGGGAATAATTACAATTGATGGTGTTAATATTCAAGATCTAGATAAAGATAGTATTCGTGGAAATATTACCATCATTTCCCAAAATCCTTATATTTTTAATATGAGTATTCGTGATAATTTAAAATTGGTAAAAGAGGATTTAACGGAAGAAGAAATGATAGAAGCTTGTAAAATGGCTAGTTTGTCCGATTATATTGAAAGTTTGGAAAAGAAATATGATACTATTGTTGGAGAAGGAGGCATTACTTTATCAGGAGGGGAAAGACAACGACTTGCAATTGCACGTGCCTTCATTCAAAAAACAGAGATTATTTTGTTTGATGAAGCTACAAGTTCTCTTGATAATGAAACACAGGAGAAAATTCAAAAGGCAATTGATCATTTGAAGAAAGATTATACTATTTTAATTATTGCCCATCGCTTGTCTACTGTTTTGAATGCAGATAAAATTTTTTATTTAGAAGATGGACAGGTAAAGGCGATTGGAACACATGAACAATTACTAAGAGATTGTTTGGAATATAAAAGGTTATATGAAAGTGAAATAAAAAAGTCATAATGATGATAAAAGATAATTGTTTGTATCGGGATATTTGTTTTATGAATGAAAAAAATATTGTTGATTTAAAAGAATATAAGAATTTAGAATTTTTGGGGGAAGAAAATATAAATTAATTAGGAGTTGATGTTATGTATACGAGGGAAGAACTTGCTAATAAGGCAGAGGTATCGGTTCAAAAGATAAAAGAATATGAGGATGAGGATTACTTTCATTCTACTTGTAATTTTATAACGGGAAATCATTATTACAATGATTCTAAACCTATATTGTTATCTTTTCTTCAGTGTTTAGAGAAAAAAGGAATGTCTCATGAGGAAATTTGGGAAGTTTTGAATGGAACAAAATCGAAGGAAATTGAACGGTTAGAAAAGGAAAACTATATTAAAAGTGTTGATTTTTCGATTATTTCTGGGAATTATCGAGATTATGTTAAATGGAATGGGAAAAAGGATGAAAATTCTATTGAAGCACATGAAATAAAATGCAATAATGCTAAATATTATATTATTTTAGATGAAGATAGATTTTATGGAGATTTTTTGGTCTATTATCATGAAAATACTATTTTTGAAAATAGTTTACTTGTTTGTAATGATGTTTTATTTAAAAATGTGATTGATTATTTAAAAGGGGAAGGTTATTTGTATATTACTTATTATGAATATGAAAAAGAGAAAACAACTATTCAATATTTAAAAGATAAATATTTAGCAGAAGTAATAGAGGACAATGTTTTATTTGGAAATATTTTGTTTGTAAAACTAAAGATTGTATTATAGGATGGGAGTGATTTTTATGATACCAGTAAAGCCAGAAGGGGTAACTTGGACAGATGAACAGTGGGAAGCAATTTATGAAGATGGTAAAAATATTATTGTTTCGGCAGGTGCTGGTTCGGGGAAGACTGCTGTTTTGACGGAGAGAGTAATTCGTAAATTGAGGGATGGGGTTGATGTTAATCGGCTGCTTATCTTAACTTTTACGAAGGCCGCCGCGGGAGAGATGGCAGATAGAATTCGCAAGAAGATAAAAAAAATACCGGAATTAAGGGAGCAATTGGATTTACTTGATTCTGCTTATATTACGACTTTTGATAGTTTTGCTTTATCTATCGTAAAAAAGTATCATTATCTTCTTAATGTGGATTCTAATATAGGAATTATTGATTCTAGTGTTATTACTTTGGAAAAATTACGGATTATGGATGAGATTTTTCTTGCTTATTATGAGGAAGAGAATCCAAAGTTTTTGAAGATGATTCGTACATTTTGTACAAAGGATGATGAGGATATTAAGAGTTCTATTTTAAGAATTAGTAATCAATTGGATTTATTATCGGATAAGACTTTATATTTAAATGAATATATGGATAAGTATTATCATGAAGAGAGATTAAAAGAGTGTGTTTTAGAATATTTTTCGTTAATTCAAGAAAAAATTGATTTTATTTTTCAGACGGTTGATGATATTTCTTTGCTTGATTCTGAGTTTGCGATTAAACTGGAGGAGTCTTTAGAGATTCTTCGGGGGATTACTTGCTATAACGATATTCGAAGTCATTTAAATGTTAAATTGCCGTCCGCTCCAAGAGGTAGTGAGGAAGATCTAAAGAAGTTAAAGGCTAAAATTAGTGATACGATTAAGGAAATTAAGACTTTAGCCATTTACTCGGATGAAGAAGAAATTATTGATACTCTTAAAAATACTTCTGATACGGTTTCAATGATGATTGAGATTATTCTAAAGTTTACGGAGAAAATGAGGCAATATAAGAGAGAAAAAGGGGCTTATGAATTTAATGATATTGCGATTATGGCCATTGATGTTGTTAAAAATAATGATTGGGTAAGGGCGGAGCTTACCAATTATTTTCAAGAGATTATGATTGATGAATATCAGGATACGAATGATTTGCAAGAAGAATTTATTTCTTTGATTAGTCAACATAATGTTTATATGGTAGGTGATATTAAACAATCTATTTATCGCTTTCGTAATGCAAATCCTTATATTTTTAAGAATAAATATGATTTATACCAGGAGAGTAATGTTGATAAGAAAATTGATTTGAATAAGAATTTTCGTTCCAGAAGGGAAGTTTTAGAGAATATTAATACGATATTTACTTTGATTATGAATGATACTTTAGGAGGGGCTAATTATTTAGAAAGTCATCAGATGATTTTTGGTAATGAGGCTTATATAAAGGAAGATACTTTAACTTCTCATGAGATGGAGATTGTTCGCTACGATTATTTAAAAGAGGATGGTTTTAGCAAAGATGAGATTGAAGCCTTTATTATTGCTCGTGATATTTTAGATAAAGTAGGGTCTGGGTATTTGGTTTTTGATAAAGAAGATGGTGTTTTAAGGAAGGCTACTTATTGTGATTTTGCTATTATTATGGATAGGGCTACTACTTTTGATTTGTATAAAAAAATTTTTGGCTTTTTAGGTATTCCTCTTACGATTTTAAAAAATGAGAAGATGAATGATGAAAATGATATTTTGGTTATTTGTAATTTGATTAAACTGATTTTAAAACTGTATAAGCAAGAGATAGATACCGAATTTAAGTATTTGTTTATTAGTATTGCTAGAAGTTTTTTATATGCGATGTCGGATGAGGAGATTTTTTCTTATTTTATTTCTAATAATTATTTAAAAAGTGATCTTGTTTCTAAGTGTTTGCTATTATCTAGGCGGCTATCTTATACGACACCTCATCAGTTAATTGATGATATTGTTTCTACTTTTTCTTTTTATGAGAAGTATATTACGGTAGGAGATATTCGTGGGGGAATTGTGAAGTTATCTAAAGTTCGGGAGATGGCGGTTAATTTAGAGGCTTTGGGATATTCGATTGAAGAATTTTCTTCTCATTTATCTTCTCTTTTAGATAAAGGAATTGAAATGCAATATGAAGTTAATGATAATGGGTCTGATTCGGTTAAGTTAATGACGATTCATAAATCAAAGGGATTAGAGTATCCAGTTTGCTATTTTAGTGGGTTATATAAAAAGTTTAATATTAGTGATTTAAAAGAGCGGTTTTTATATGATAAAACTTATGGCATTATTGCCCCTTATTTTAATGAGGGAATTGGGGAAGTGATTTGGAAAGATTTGGTGCGTGATAAGTATTTAAAAGAAGAAATATCTGAAAAGATCCGTTTGTTTTATGTTGCCTTAACGAGGGCAAGGGAGAAGATGATTATGGTACTTCCTAGTTGTGATAAGGAAGATAGTTTATCTTCGGCAACGGTTTTGAGCGATACCATTAAAAAGAATTTTCGGACACTTGGGGATATGATTGATTTTATTTCTTTTCGCCTTTCTTCTTATGAAAAGAAGGTATCACTTGCGGATGTTCATTTGACGCATGATTATGCTTATTTAAAAAAGAGTAATTATCAAGATTCTCTTTGTCAAGTTGATAAGAAGATAGAAGTATTTTCTTATCATCATGAGCCTTCTTTAGGGAAAAGTGAGGTTAAGAATTTTTCTCTGAAAAATCATGAAATTATGAGTAAGAGTCAGTATGAGGTCATGAGGCTAGGGACGATGGTTCATGAATATTTGGAGTATTTTTCTTTTCGCAGTCCTAATTATGAAAAAATTTTAGATGAACGAGTGAGAAAAATGATAAAAACTTTAATGAATTCTCCCTTGCTTGGTAGGATAGATGAGGCTAAGATTTATCAAGAATATGAATTTGTTTTTGAGGAAGATGGAGAGAAGTTTCATGGAATTATTGATTTGATGTTAGAATATGATGATGAAATTTTGATTATTGATTATAAGTTATCTAATATTTTGGATAGCGCATATGATTTGCAATTGAAGGGCTACTATCATTATGTTTCTAAAAATACAAATAAAAAAATAAGACTTTATTTATACTCTTTAATGAGTGGAGAGTTTAGAGAAGTAGAAGTGTAGAGAGAATTAGAAATAGAGAGGAGAGAGACAAAGTGGCTAGAAAGTGTATTATTGTTAAAACTTATTGTGATAGAGAAGATGTTATGAATAGAATTATTGATTGCTTGCTAAAAAAAAGATTAGTGGCGGGAAGTCAAGTAGTAGAGGTGAATTCGAAATATTGGTGGAATCATACTTTATGTGAAAAATGTGAGTATCAATTGTTTTTTCGAAGTACTTATGATTTATTTCCTCTAATTAAGAAAGAAATTTTAGAGAGTCATAATTATGAGGTGCCAGAGATTTCTTGTACAGAGATTTTAGATGCTTCTTTGGAATTTTTGGATTGGATACGTAGAGAAGTTAGAGGAGAGGAGTTGATAGGCCTTGATGAAAATAAAAAATATTATTTTTGATATTGGTAATGTGATTCTTCATTTTGATTTAGAGAAAGTTCTTCCTCATTTTGCTAAGACAGAGGCGGAGCGGAATTTTCTGATTCAAGAGGTTGTTCATTCTCCTGAGTGGCTTTTATACTCTTTAGTGGATACTGGTTTTCTTTCTAGACAACAGGCTATTGCTATTGTAGAGGATAGAACTAATCATAAGAATGATAAATTGATAGAAGAATTTTGGTATCACTATAATGAATATAGTTTTATTGATGAAAAAGTCCTTAATCAGCTTAAAATTTTAAAAGAGAAGGGGTATTCTATTTATTTGCTTTCTAATATTAATGAACATACGTTTATTTCGATTCAAGATAGTGAGTTATTTAAGATAGTAGATGGGTATGTATTTTCCTATCTTGAGCATCAAGTAAAGCCATATGAATCGATTTATTTGACATTATTAGAGAGATTTAAATTGCAAAAAGAGGAATGTTTGTTTATTGATGATAATCTTAATAATGTATCTACTGCTAAGAAATTAGGAATGCAGGCTGAAGTGGTTATTCCCGATTGTTATCATAGTATTATTGAAGTGTTAGAGAAAAATAAAATTTGAGAAATTCATTCCTTTTTTTCTCAAAATAAAAAAAGATAGGGAAGAGACGTAATTTTTAAGTTACTTTTCTTTTTTTCTTTTTTTTACTAAAGATGAATTTATTTTCTTTTCTTCATTAAGGTCATAATCTTTTTCAATTGGTTTTATTGGTTGAAGAGAAGTTTTTTGACAATAGTGATTGTTTTTTTGGGTATATCGTTCTAAATTTCTTTTATTCTCTTGTTGGTTTCTTTTTAAGTCACTAATTTTTTTCGTTTGTTTTTCAATTAATTGTTTTAATCTATCTTGTTCTAGATCAGCATCAAATTCTGTTTTGATTGTTTTTGGTAGTTTGTTTTCTCCTAACAGATTATTCATCTGGTTAAATAGTTTTAAATGATTATTATTTCTTTTTTTTAGATAAGTAGTGCTACAAATTGTTCCTAAAGTAAAGGTAGAAAATGGAATTAATAAGTTTCCTAAATGACTAATCATAATTGTTGGTATGCTAGAAAAAATCATTAAAAATGTACCAGTTGCTAGAGAGATTAGAATTGTATTTAGAATTTTAAATTTTTTGGGTAATCTGACATCCCAAAAATAATCTGCTATAAATTTTTTTGTTATCAGTAGGTCTAACTTATCCGTCTCTTCTTTGATTTTTGTTTCTAACTCTTCTTTTTTTAAATTAATGTTTTGAGAAGAATCATTAGGTGAGGTTAAATCTTTTTGTTTTAATAAATTTATACTTTGGGTTATGATTTGATTTCTCTTTTCTTTTTTGTTTATTTCTAGTTGGTAATTTGCTTGTTCTTTTAACAATTCAAATTGAGTAGTAGAGGAAGAAAAACTTTGTAGTTGTTTCTTAGTTTGGTATTTTCTCTCTAAGAAAAATTGACTTATTTTACCTATTGTTATGGAACTTCCAAGTAGTGCAAGAGAAAATTCGTAGGTAAAAATATTAGGACTATTAAGAGTGGTTGTTGTTAATATGCTGATTGCTGTTAATAGTAGATAAGTTATCATTGAAATTGAGAAGATATTTATTAGCTTAAATTCAGAACTGTTTGTTTGTAGTATTCTATTTCTTTCTTTGGCTATTTCCATTTGTTGTTTATTTTTCACTTGTTGTTCTTTTAATTCGATTATGCTTTTTAGTTGCTCATTTTTATTCATTTCTTTTTTCCTTTCTTTTTTGCATTTATTTTATCATAAAATAGTTATTTTTAGTAGAGTAAAATACTTCTTTCGTTTGTTCTTTTTATTAGGAGAAGATTAGGTAAGTATTTTTTCTTTAAAAAAAGACTATCTTAAATTTTCTTTTTATATTATAATGGATTTGGATAGTTAGATAATGCAGAAGGATGTGCATTATGTTAGTATTAGAATGTAGAAATGTTTTTAAAAAAATTGGACACCATGTGATTGTGTCAGACTTATCTTTTTCTTTAAATGAAGGAGATATTTTAGGCTTTATTGGACCGAATGGTGCTGGAAAGACCACTTCTATTAAAATGATGGTGGGACTACAGAGTTTAAGTGGGGGAAGTATTAAAATTTTTGGTTATGATATTAAGAAAGATTTTACGAAGGCGATTCGTCAAGTTGGAGCCATCGTGGAAAATCCGGATATGTATATGTATTTAACGGGTTATGAGAATTTAAAGATAGCGGCTTCTTTTTATCAAATTGATGCTTCTAGAATTGATGAGGTTGTGAGGATGGTTGGGTTAGAAGGGCGAATTCATGAGAAAGTTAAGAATTATTCTCTTGGCATGCGGCAACGACTTGGAATAGCAGCGTCGATTCTGCACCATCCGAAGTTATTAATTTTAGATGAACCCTTAAATGGGTTAGATCCTGAAGGAATTAAAGAGTTAAAAGATATTTTGTTGCATTTAGCGCATGAAGATAAAATGGCGATTATTGTCTCTAGTCATATTTTGTCGGAGTTAGAGTCATTTTGTAATAGAGTTTGTATTTTTTCTAAGGGCCATATTTTGAAAGATGCTACTATAGAGGAAATAAAAAAAATAACGGAAAAAGAAGTGTATCAATTGGAAGTAAGTAGTACAAAGTTAGATTCTATTTTATCTTCTTATTTGGTTATTGATGAGGCGCACATTGAACTTTCTTCAACGAAAGAGAATATTGTTAATATTTTAAAGGCTTTACTGTTAAATGATGTTTTGGTTTATGAGGTGAAAAGGAAGGTTTTGGGACTAGAAGATGTTTTCTTGAAAGTTATGGAGGCATCTCATGATTTTTAGATTGATTAAAATAGAGGTAAAAAAAGTCTTTAAAAGAAAGAGTATTTATGTGATTTGGGGGTTAATGTTGTTATTTTGTTTTATGAATAGTTTTTTGTACTTTCGAGATTATGATGATGAGGGGAGATATTTGTACTCAAAAGAGGATGATATTAATGAAGAGATAAAGGCTTTGGAAGAGGAAAAAGAGAAAGTTCAAAATACAAATGCTACTGCTATTATTAAAACGAAGATAGAAATTTTAAAATTAAAGAAAAATTTTTCTAAAGATTCGTGGCAATATGCTAAAATAAATGATTATTTATATGATGCGACCTATGAAAAAAATATTCGTTCTGAAGATAATGTGGCTTTGGAGCGTTACCAGGAACTTTTGGTAAAGTTTAAAAATAATGATTATCTTTATTTTTTGAAACAAGATAGAGATAACATTACAAACCAAATTAACGAAATAAAGGAAGAGATACTAGCAAGTGATGAGGACTTATTTTTAGAGCGGGAATTAAAACAAAAAGAAGAGACTTTAAAAGTATTAAACTTTCGAATTAAAAATCATATTCGAGAAGATACTGGTTATTTGAATCAAGCACTTGTTTGTTATGTTCAGGCGAGAGAGGAGATGCAGGAGGGGGGAAAAAATACTTATCAAGAACGTATCCATTATCAGGAATTGAAAAAAGAAAAGAAAATAAATGAATTTATTTTAAAAAGTCGGGTGAATTATCAAAAGGAGAATACGGTTAATGCGCTGATTTTTGGGATTATGAATGATTATGAATTTTTCTTTGTGGTTATTCTTTTAATGGTTAGTGCCATGATGATTTGTGATGAGTATCAAGCGGGAACGTTTAAGTTTCTCTTGATAAAACCCGTAAGTCGATTTATAATAATATTAAGTAAATATTTTACTTCGTTACTTATTTTAGGTTTTAGTATTCTTCTTGTTTTTAGTTTTCAATTTATCTTAGGAGGGATATTCTTTGGACTTGACTCCCTAAATTTAGGAGTAATTGTTTATGATTATGGTTTAGATAAAGTCTTAGTACTTCATGTATTTTTAGCATTCTTCTATTCCTTCTTGGCAAAGTTACCTTTTTATTTGATGATTGGTTTAATTTGCTTACTTCTTGGCGTTTTAACTACCTCAACTGTAACGTCGATGATGATTCCTTTGATGTTATCAATTTTTTCATCGTTTATGCTTGAAGTGGCAGTTTCCCATCAACTTTATTGGATGAAGTATTTGCCTAATTTTACTTGGAGATTTTCGGATTATTTATTTGCATCTTCTTCAAAATTAGAGGGACTTGGGTTTCGGTTTTCTTGTATTTGGTATAGTATTTATTTTGTGATTTTGTTTTTCTTTTTGGTAAAATTATTTCAACGAAGGGATATTCAAAATGTGTAAGGAGGAATTTTATGGCTTCTACTTTAAGAGGAATGATTACAAGTTATTTTCCTGATGTTTGGCCGGTAATTATTATTATTACTGTAATTTGTTGTTCTCTTAGAATTTCTTATTTAATTTTACATCAAGAGAAGTTTTGTTTTTATAAAGAGTTATTTATGTTACTTTTTATTCTTTATGTGATGTGTTTGTTTGAAATCGTTACGATTCAAGATGATAATTATGGTTTGTCTAATTTTATTCCTTTTCGGGAAATATTTCGCTATAGAGTGGGGAGTCGGCTATTTATTAAAAATATTATTGGGAATATTTTACTCTTTTTGCCTTATGGATATTTTGCCAGTGATTATTTAAAGGTGAAAAAGCCATTTTGGATTTTTTTCCTTACCATGATTGTTTCTTTTACGATTGAGGTTGTTCAACTTTATATTGGAAGAACTTTTGATGTGGATGATATTATTTTAAATACAATAGGTGGAGGAGTCGGTTTTTTTATCTATTATGTTCTAGAAAGAGGAAAAGAGAGGTTACCTTCCTTTTGTCGGAGTGATGGATTTATTAATTTAGTAGTTATTGTAGTGTTGATTATTGGAATAATTTATTTGTTTGATTTGCATGTAATGGAGTTTATTTCCTAAATTAAGTTAAGAATTTTTTGGTTTAAAATATGAGATGGAGGGATGATAATGTTTGATATTATCAATAATAGTAATGAGAAAGTGGAGGAGTTAGATACTCTAGAGGCATATATGAATTATGTTGTAGAAAGGTTGAAACTATCATCAGCAATTTTTAATTTTATTTTGGTGGATGAGGAGGAGATTCACAGGTTAAACAAAGATTACCGAGGTGTAGATCGGCCTACTGATGTGATTACGTTTGCTCTAGAAGATGGAGATGATTTTCAAAATCCAGAGTTTCGGACGCTAGGGGATGTTTATATTTGTATCCCTGTTGCTTATAGACAGGCTTTGATGTATGGTCATTCTAGAATTAGAGAGATTTGTTTCTTAGCGACACATGGTGTTTTGCATTTACTTGGGTATGACCATATGGAAGAAGAAGAAGAAAAGGAAATGTTTTCTTTACAAGAGGAGTTGTTAAAAGGGTATGAGATTAATCGGTAGAATGAAAGTTAGAAAATTGTTAAGAAGTCAAGGGCATGCAAAATTTTTAGAAAGTGTTTCTCATGCGTTAGATGGAATTGCTTATACAGCGAGTCATGAGAGAAATTTTAGAATAGAAATTATGGCGGCTTGCTTGGTTACTGTATTTAGTTATTTTCTTCACGTTAGTGTGATAGAGTGGTGTATTTTACTTCTTACTATTTCTCTTGTTCTTGTGTTAGAAATGGTGAATACGGCAATTGAGAGAACTGTTGATTTGGTGACTAAGGATTATTATGAACTGGCTAAAAATGCAAAGGATGTTGCGGCTGGGGCAGTACTTATTGCAAGTATGTTTTCGGGTGTTCTTGGAATTTTGATTTTTTTACCAAAAATAATTCTTTTATTTCGGTAAAATATTTATGTTATAAGTAAGAATTTAATTATAGGAAAATACTTTTAAGTATTTTTAATGTATAGAAAGAAGGAAGAAAAGATGAAAGAAAAATTACAAAAGTTATTAAAAAATTCATATAGTAAATATTATCATTATCCAGTAGCGGCTATTATTGTGATGAAGGATGGCAGGGAGTTTAGTGGGGTTAATGTTGAAACCTCATCTCCGGCTAGCGGAATTTGCGCGGAAAGAAATGCTTTATATCATGCAATTACGTGTGGTTATACCAAAAGAGATGTTAGGGAGATTCATGTAATGAGTACCACAGAGAACGATTGTTTTCCTTGTTTTATTTGCAGGCATGCTCTTAGTGATTTATGCGATAAGGATGTTCGAGTGTTTTCTCATACCTTTAGCGATAGTAGAGTTGTTTTTCATACGATTGAAGAATTATGTCCTTATCCTTTTTCGGACGATAGTATGAAAGAGGCGGGGGTATGAAGAGTGGATTTGTAAGCATTGTAGGAAGGCCAAATGTTGGAAAAAGTACCCTTCTCAATGCTATTATTGGCAAGAAGATTGCTATTACTTCTAATACGGCTCAAACGACAAGAAATATGATTCAAGGTATTTATCACGGAAGGGATATGCAAATTATTTTTGTTGATACTCCTGGTATTCATAAACCTCATAATAAGTTGGGGAGAGTTTTAAATAAACAAGCTTACTATAATTTGACTGATGTAGATGTGATTTTATTTTTGGTAGACGTTACAGAAAAACTAGGGAATGGAGATAAGTTTATTTTAGAAAAGTTAAAAGAAAATGATGTTCCTGTAATTTTAGTTTTAAATAAAATGGATAAAATTACTTATCCAGAACTTTTACCTAAGATAGAGGAATACAAAGATTTATATCCATTTCAGGCAATTATTCCTGTTTCTGCTTATAAGAAAAAGAATTTAGAGGATTTAATCGAGACGGTTAGTCAATATTTACGTGATGATGTTACTTATTATGATGAAGATACTTTTACTAATGTGAGTGAGAAATTTTCTGTATCTGAGTTGATTCGGGAGAAGGTTTTATATCATACTAAGGAAGAAGTGCCTCATTCTGTTACTTGTATTACGGAAGAGATTAGTGAAGATAAGAGTAGTATTCGGGTAATTGCTAGTTTGATTGTTGACCGGGAAAATTTGAAAAAAATTTTGATTGGTAAAAATGGGGCAATGATTAAGAGAATTGGAATGGAAGCAAGACGTGATATTGAGGAGTTATTGGAGAAAAAAGTGTATTTAGATTTGCGTGTTCGGGTTGTTCCAAATTGGAGAGATAAGGAAAGTTTTTTGCGAGAACTTGGTTATGAAGATATTTCTCTTGATTAATGTATAAATTTTATCTATTTTACGCAATATGATAATGGTGATAATTAATGAATAGAGAGGATTTATGGAATTTATTTAAGATGACGGGAAAGATTGAGTATTATTTGAAATATAGAGAATATAACGAAGGAAGTTGTAATCATGATAAGGAAAGTCACCGGAATTGTCGTTAGTGGTGTTTGCTATAAAGAAAGTAGTAAAATTATTAATATTTTAACCGAGAATGAGGGAATCATTGGTGTTTTAGCCAAAGGATGTCGAAGTTATAAAAGTAAAATTAGGGTAGGAAGTGACGTTCTTATTTTGGGCTGTTTTTATTTAAGACAATATGGTTCTAGTATGCCTCTTGTTACGGAAGTGGATATTATTGATTCATTTCCTAATATTCGAGCTAATATTATGAGACAGAGTTATGCTTTGCTTTTATTGGAACTTGCTCGTCAAATTGTTGTGCATGAAAAAAGAGAAAATGTTTATTCTTTGTTAATTAGTGGATTAAAGAAGATTGATGAGGGATACGATGCTGAGGTTATTACGGATATTTTAGAACTTAAATTTTTACATGAATTAGGAATAAAACCAGAATTTGATTGTTGTGTTAGTTGTGGAAGAAAAGATGATATTGTAACGATTTCTAGTTATAAGGGAGGATATCTTTGTTGCGATTGCGCTAAGGGGGAAGTTATTTATTCTCTGAAGATGGTAAAATTAATTCGCCTGTTATATCTAGTGGATGTTGATAAAATCTCTAAAGTTTCTATAGGTGAAGAAGTTAAGGATGAAATTCGTTCTTTTATTGATGATTATTATGATCGATATAGTGGGATTTATTTAAAGAGTAGGGAAATTTTAAAGCAATTTTCTTGTTTTGAGGGATAAAGGCTTAAAAATACTGATAAAGAAGTTATCTTTGTTGGTATTTTTTCTTTGGGCAATTTTTTTACTGAATTTTTTTGCTACTTTTACCACTTTTTTTCAATGAATATATTTTTATTTTGGTGATTATTTTATTTTCTTTTTAAAATACTGATAGAGAAGAGGGAGATTTATTCATATTTTGGGATAAAAATCTTAAAAAATATTTTTGTAAAGTGCTTGTTAAGTAGGTTGTCAAGTAATCTTAGATGTGCTAAACTTTAAATAGAGGTGTAGTATGGAATACTCAAGACTGTTTATGATGGTATTTATTGTGTTTTTATTTGTTGTTATTTTTATTCCTGTTATTAAGAGAATTGCGGTTCATATTGGAGCGCTAGATATTCCTAATGCAAGAAAGGTACATAAGGTACCTATTCCAAGATTAGGTGGGCTTGGAATATATGCAGGCTTTTTGTTAGGATATATGTTATTTGGAAGAGAATCGATTCAGATGAATGCGGTTTTGATTGGTAGTTTTATTATTATGATAACGGGAATGATTGATGATATTAAGCCTGTTCCTGCTCGGTATAAAATTCTTGGACAAATTGCAGCGGCGATGGTAATTCCTTTTTATGGAGGAATTGTTTTACAAGATATGAGTGCTTTTGGCTTGTATTTTAATTTTGGTGGATTTGCTTCTATTGTTACGGTTGTTTTTATTGTAGCGATTATGAATTGTATTAATATTATTGATGGGTTGGATGGCCTCGCTGGAGGAATTGCAGCAATTTACTTTTTAATGATAGGAATTATTGCAGTGATGTTTAAAAGTTCTGGACTAGATGTTGTCTTAACCTTTGTAATGCTAGGTGCTACGCTAGGATTTTTGGTTCATAATTTTCATCCGGCTAGTATTTTTATGGGAGACTCGGGAAGTTTGTTTTTGGGATATATTATTTCTGTAATATCTTTGCTTGGTTATAAGAATGTTACTTTTACTTCTTTGATTGTTCCTATTTTCTTACTGGCAATTCCTATTATGGATACTTTATTTGCAATTATTAGAAGAATGTTAAAGCATGAATCTATTGCTATGCCAGATAAGTGTCATTTACATCATCAGTTATTAAAATTAAATTTTTCAGTAACTAAAGCTGTTTTGATTATTTATTTTATTGATATTTTATTTGCGGTTGCCTCAATTATTTATGTTATGGATGATAGTAATGCCGGGGTTATTATTTATAGTTTATTATTTATTATTGTGATTACTTTAGTGGTAAGAACGGATATTATTAGTGATAAAAGAATAGAAGGGAAACTTCCATTTTTACATAAAAATAAGGAAAAGTTAAGGAGGAAAGTAAGAAAATGAAAGGAATTATTTTAGCAGGAGGGTCTGGGACAAGGCTTTATCCTATTACAAAGGCTACTTCTAAACAGTTATTAAATGTTTATGATAAGCCAATGATTTATTATCCATTATCGACTTTAATGCAAGCAGGGATAAAAGATATTTTATTGATTACAACGCGAGATGATCAAGCCTCTTTTAAGAGGTTGTTAGGGGATGGTAGTGATTTAGGTGTAAATATTACTTATACCATTCAACCTTCTCCAGATGGACTTGCGCAAGCATTTTTATTGGGGCGTGAGTTTATAGGGGATGATGCTTGCGCGATGGTTTTGGGAGATAATATTTTTTATGGTAGTGGTTTTGAAGAAGTACTAATGAATGCCTCTCAAAATGCACAAGATGGCTTTGCAACTATTTTTGGTGTACATGTAAAGGATCCAGAGCGTTTTGGAATTATGGAGATTGATTCTAGTAAAAATGTACTTAGTGTGGAAGAAAAACCACTTTATCCTAAGAGTGATTTGGCAATTACTGGTCTTTATTTCTATCCGAAGGGTGTAAGTGAGAGAGCCGCTTTGGTTCGTCCATCAGAAAGAGGAGAGTTAGAAATTACGTCTTTAAATGATATGTATTTAAAAGATGGTATTTTAAAAGCTTGTCTTTTGGATGAGGGATATACTTGGTTTGATACGGGAACGGAAGAATCGATGGCTGATGCTACGGCAATGATTCGTTCAATTCAAAATAATAAAGATAAAGTAATTTGTTGTCCTGAGGCTATTGCTTATGATAAGGGATGGTTATCAGAAGAAAGATTAGAAATGAGTGCAGAGTTGATGAGGAAGAATAGGTATGGTAAATACTTAAAAAAAGTATTGGAAAAGGGAAAATAAATTGTTGGTTTTGTATTCTTTGATAGAGATAAATTCTACGGAAGTATTGTTAGGATAAAAGGAGATGCTAGATGAAATTTTTTATTACGGGTGTGAATGGTCAGTTAGGCTATGATGTAAAACGTGAGTTATTAGAAAGAGGTTATACGGATATTTTAGCACCAACACGGGAAGAGTTGGATATTACGGATGAAGATGCGGTTAAAAAGATGATAAGGGAGTATCGGCCTTCAGTTATTTTTCATTGTGCAGCATATACGGCAGTGGATAAGGCAGAAGAAGAAAGAGAAAAATGCTATCAAGTGAATGTTCTTGGAACGAAATATTTAACTGAGGCGGCACAAGAAGTAGGAGCTAAAATGGTTTATATTAGTACGGATTATGTTTTTGATGGGACGAAGGATGGTGTTTATCAAGTAGAAGATAAGAGTATTCCTATCAATTATTATGGACAGACAAAATACTTAGGAGAGAACTTTGTTTCTAAATATGAGAATCATATTATTGTTCGGATTTCTTGGGTATTTGGTATTCATGGAAAGAATTTTATTCGGACAATGTTAAATTTAGCTGATACTCATCAAGAATTAAATGTTGTTTGTGACCAAATTGGGAGTCCTACTTATACTAAAGATTTAGCGGGACTTTTAGTGAATATGTTTTTAAGTAATGTTAAAGGATTATATCAAGTTACCAATGAAGGATATTGTAGTTGGTATGAATTGGCAGAATTTATTTTTAAAGAAAGTCATAAGAAGGTTAAGGTGCATCCAATTTTAACAAAGGATTATAAAACAATAGCAAAAAGGCCATTAAATTCTAGGATGAGTAAAGAGAGTTTAGATTATATTGAAATGAAAAGATTACCAGAGTGGCAAGATGCTGTAAAACGATATATTCGTGAGTTAAAGATGGAGGGAGAAGTTAGATGAAATTTTTAGTTACTGGTGGGGCTGGTTTTATTGGTAGTAATTTTATGCATTATGAGGTGAAAAAATATCCCATGGATCAGTTTGTTTGTTTAGATGCCTTAACTTATGCGGGGAATTATAATAATATTAAAGATTTGGAAGTTTATGATAATTTTCATTTTGTTCATGGTGATATTACGGATAGGGAATTTATTGATAAGTTATTTTCAGAAGAAAAATTTGATGTTGTGATTAATTTTGCTGCGGAGAGTCATGTGGATAATTCGATTAAAAATCCTAGTATATTTTTAACCACAAATATTATTGGAACAAGTGTTTTGATGGATGCTTGTAGGAAATATGGAATTAAGAGATATCATCAAGTTTCTACAGATGAGGTGTATGGAGATTTACCTTTGGATAGACCTGATTTATTGTTTACGGAAAGTACACCTCTTCATACTTCTAGTCCTTATTCTAGTTCGAAGGCTAGTGCTGATTTACTAGTTATGGCGTATCATAGAACGTATGGTCTTCCAGTTACGATTAGTAGATGTAGTAATAATTATGGGCCTTATCAATTTCCTGAAAAGTTAATTCCTTTAGTGATTTCTAAAGCATTAAAAAATGAGAAAATTCCTGTTTATGGAACGGGTGAGAATGTAAGGGATTGGATTCATGTAATTGATCACAATATTGGGGTAGATAAGATTGTTCGTGAAGGTGTTGATGGAGAAGTTTATAATTTAGGAGGACATTCTGAGAGAAGTAATTTAGAAGTTGTTAAAACAATATTAAAACAAATGGGGAAAAGTGAAGATTTAATTACTTTTGTTGCAGACCGAAAGGGGCATGATTTAAGATACGCGATTGACTCATCAAAAGTAGAAAGAGAGTTAGGTTGGAATCGGACTTATACTTTTGATGAAGGAATTAAAGAGACTGTTGATTGGTATTTAAATCATAAGGATTGGATAGAGAATATTTTAAGTGGGGAATATAAAAATGCTTTTAAGGAGGAGAAGTAATGAAGAAGATTGCTACGGAACTAAAAGATTGTTATTTATTAGAGCCTAATGTTTTTGGAGATGAGAGAGGATATTTTAGTCCTTTCTTTATTCAGAGTGAAATGGATAAAGAGGGAATCAACTTTTATGGTGTTGTGCAATGTAATCGTAGTAAGAGTGCTAAAGGTGTAGTAAGAGGACTTCATTTTCAAAAAAATCCTAAATGTCAAACTAAGTTAGTTGAAGTAATACAAGGGAGCGCTATTGACGTTGTTGTTGATATTAGAGAAGGTTCTCCTACTTATGGAAAACATATAGCAGTGTTGTTAAAACCATATGATGCTAATGATAAAGAAAGTGGAAGGCAATTATATGTTCCTAGAGGTTTTGCTCATGGTTTTATTAGTTTAGAGGATAATACTATTTTTCAGTATTTGATTGATAATGATTATGCACCGGACTATGAGGGGGGGATTTATTGGAATGATCCTGAACTTGGTATTGATTGGGAAGGTTTGTTTAAGAAGTATGGAATAGATAAGCCAATTACTAGTGAGAAGGATAGTAAACACTTGGTATTGGGAAAGAGTCCGAAATATTTTCAGTATGGTGAATAGAAAAATTAGGAGGGATCTAACATGTTTAAGTTTAAAAAAGTCCATTGGTTTTTGATACTAATAGTACTTATTTTTTCTTTTCCAAAATATATTTTGGCTGATAGTATAATACAGTATTCTACCCACGTTGAAAGTTATGGATGGATGAATAATGTTCTTGATGGAGAGATTGCAGGAACAGTAGGAGAAGGTAAAAGACTAGAAGCTTATAAAATAGAAAAAGTTATTTCTTCTCTTACGGGAGATATTTATTATAAAACTTACGTTGACGGAACCGGATGGCAAGGATATGTTTCCAGTGGAAATATTTCTGGAACTGTAGGTCAATCAAAAAAGATTGAAATGATCCAAATGAAATTAACTGATGGGTTAAGTGAAGTATATGATATTTATTATCGTATACATGTTGCTCATATTGGTTGGATGGATTGGGCAAGTAATGATCAGATCACAGGAACCTTGGGTTATGATTACCAAATCGAAGCGATTCAAATTCAATTAATCAAAAAAGGGGAAGAGGTACCAAGTAATACAAAGGATATTTATCGTGAAAAACCTTTACAACTTCAGTATTCTACTCATGTCGAAAGTTACGGATGGATGAATAATGTTCTTGATGGAGAGATTGCAGGGACAGTAGGAGAAGGTAAGAGACTAGAAGCTTATAAACTAGAAAAAGTTATTTCTTCTCTTACGGGAGATATTTATTATAAAACTTACGTTGACGGAACCGGATGGCAAGGATATGTTTCCAGTGGAAATATTTCTGGAACTGTAGGTCAATCAAAAAAGATTGAAATGATCCAAATGAAATTAACTGATGGGTTAAGTGAAGTATATGATATTTATTATCGTATACATGTTGCTCATATTGGTTGGATGGATTGGGCAAGTAATGATCAGATCACAGGAACCTTGGGTTATGATTACCAAATCGAAGCAATTCAAATTCAATTAATCAAAAAAGGTGAAAAGGTACCAAGTAATACAAAGGATATTTATCGCTTAAATGATTTGAATGTAAAATATCAAAGTTTTGTAAATGGAAGTTGGCAAAACGAAGTTAATGCTGGAGAAACATCTGGAACAGTAGGAAAAAGTTTACCAATTAGGGCTTTTAAAATTAAATTAGAAAATCAAAATTTGAATCATTTAATTACTTATCGAAGTTATAATCATTCTCTTGGATGGGAAAATTATACAATTGGAGGAAATGTTTCAGGAAATGTAATGAGTGATAAAGCAATTGAAATGATTCAAATGAAATTAGATGATTCTGTTAGTGATTATTATAATATTTATTATCGTGTACATGTTGCTCATATTGGTTGGATGGATTGGGCAAGTAATGATCAAATCACAGGAACCTTGGGATATAATTATCAAATTGAGGCTATTGAAGTGAAGATTATTAAAAAGACAGATAATTTTGAGGGAGACACTAAACAAGTTTATCTTCAAAATAGTAATTATTTGACATATTCAACTCATATGGAGAGTTATGGTTGGATGGCTCCAGTATATTCTAATGAAACTTCTGGGGTAATCGCAGCTGACAAAAGAATGGAAGCTATAACCATTCAACTTAATAATAAAAATATTAACGGTGGAATTAAATATTCTACTCATGTCGAAAATTATGGTTGGATGGATTGGGTTGAAGAAGGGAAAATAGCTGGAACAGTTGGCGAAGGTAAAAGAATGGAAGCTATCAAAATAGAAATGACGGGAGATTTTGCTAACTTATATGATGTTTACTATCGTGCCTATGTTGAGGATTTTGGATGGCTAGATTGGGCTAAAAATGGATCTATTGCTGGTTCATTGACAATTAGTAAAAGAATGGAAGGAATTCAAATCGTTTTGATTGAAAAAAATGGTATCGCACCAGGATCAACTGAACAAAGTTATGTAGATTCAATTTTTCGAGTAATTGATGGTAAAAAATATTATTATTCTAATGGTGTTGCTGTGACTGGTTTTCGTACTATTAAAGGAATTAAGTATTTTTTTAATTCTAGTGGTGTTTTAATTGCAGATAATGTTAGAAAAATTATCGATGTTTCCAGCCATCAAGGAAAAGTTAATTGGGCAAGTGTTAAAAATGATGGTGTTGATGGTGTGATTCTTCGGTTAGGATACGGAACAAGTTATGTTACTGATGCATGTGTAGAAGATGAAAATTTTGCAACTAATTATGATGCAATTAAAAATTTAAATATGTTATCTGGAATTTATTTATACAGTTATGCAATAGATGAGGTGTCTGCTAAAAAAGAAGCTGAATTTGTTTTAAATAAATTGAGATATTATAATGTTAGTAAAGATGTAGTATTTTATTATGACCTAGAAAGTAACAATTGGACAAGAAATTTAACTGCGGTAGATTATAATAAAATTGTTAGCACTTTTGCTAATTTATTAGAACAAAGTGGTTATAGAGTTAAAGTTTATACTTATAAAAGTTTAGCAGAAAATAAATTTGATTCTTTTGTTAAAAATAAATTAGATTGGATTGCTCAATATAGTGATTATTGTACTTATGATGGTAATTATAGTGGATGGCAATATACTGATAATGGAACAGTCGCTGGTATTTCGGGAAAAGTTGATGTTAGTGTATGGCTTAGATAATATCAGTTATTAGAAATAAAATGTAAATCATAAAATAGTGATAGTGTAAATTTTTATTGACTGGATTGGTATTAACATGCCAGTCTCCTTAAGGCTAGTTTTGTAGGGCTATTTTTAGAATATGATATTGATCCATTTGAAGAAAAGTTAAATATCGATTCTGCGAAATTTAGTAGGTCTGAAAAATCACATCTAAATTTTGATATGAACCCCGTTTCTTGGACATAAGAGAAACGAGGTTTTTATATGTCAAAGTTAACTTACGAAGATAAAAT
>CAKPBH010000020.1 GCA_934140355.1 uncultured Bacilli bacterium
CTAGTTGTTGCTTTAATTAAGCCCATATTTTCACCTTCCTTATCTTAATTATATAATATATTCTTTAAAATAACAACTGGCAGTTTTTGTTTTTAGAAAAAATTACTTATCTTCCACCAAACCTAAATTTAAGTATTTTAAGTGTCAATTTATTTTTTTTCAATATTTAAGTGATGATAAGCTAAATCTGTTACCATTCTTCCACGGGAGGTTCTTTTTAGAAGGCCTATTTGTAAAAGATAAGGCTCATATACATCTTCAATCGTAGAAGATTCTTCGCCAATGGATGAGGCTAAGGCATCGAGACCAACTGGTCCTCCGTTAAAGCGTTCAATGATAGAGATGAGTAAGTGGTAATCCGTATCATCTAGTCCTAGGCCATCTACTTTTAATCTTTTTAGTGCATCTTTGATAATTTCTAGTGTTATGGTGTTACTTCCTGCTACTAGAGCAAAATCTCTTACTCTTTTAAATAAGCGATTGGCAACCCGGGGGGTTCCACGACTTCTTTTAGCAAGTTCTAAGGCCGCATCGTCTTCGATTTCCATCTTTAAAACACGTGATGTTCTTTTTACAATATTGTATAATTCTTCTTCGGTGTAATAATTTAATTTAGCAATGATGCCGAAACGGTCTCTTAAGGGAGCGGATAAATCTCCGGCTCTCGTTGTGGCGCCAACTAAGGTAAATGGTGGAAGGTTAATTCTGATATTTCTAGTTGAACCTTCGCTACCTACAACAATATCTAGACAAAAATCTTCCATAGCAGGATATAATATTTCTTCAATAAATCGAGGAATACGGTGAATTTCATCAATAAATAAGACATCGTTTTCTTCTAATGTAGAAAGAATGGCGGCTAAATCTCCGCTTTTTTCAATGGAAGGACCACTGGCGGTTTTGACATTACTTCCAAGTTCGTTCGCGATGATATAAGCAAGCGTTGTTTTTCCAAGACCGGGAGGACCATATAATAAAACGTGATCAAGCGGTTTTTTTCTGATAAGAGCACTTTTGATAAAGATATTCATATTTTCTTTTACATCCGTTTGTCCAATATATTCTTTTAAACTTTGGGGACGAATCGTCATTTCATCAGAATCTTCTTTTAATAAATCACTGGTAATAATTCTTTCATCCATTTTGTATTCACATCCTTTTTGCTTTTTCTTTATCTTTTCGTTACTTCTCTATCTTAACATATGAAAAAAATACTGACAAGTCATTTTTTTTAATAAAAAGTTTAAGTCTAAAGTTAGGCTTAAACTAATGAATTATTGTTGGTTTTAAATAAGAAAACATACTAGTATTTCTTAGTACACCATAAAGTGCAACAACAAAAACAAGAAAATAACTGGCATAATTTTTATATTTTTTAGGAATATTCTTTGTCAGTATTTTTACGGGAATAAAGAAAACAAGGAGAAGAAATACTAAAGGGTTATAGCGAAATGCTTGGTAAAAATCTAATTTCAAAAGAGATAGAAACATTCTCGTTATTCCGCACCCTGGACAATACAATTTGGTGAACTTGTGAAATAAACAAGGCAGATATATTTTTTTCATTTGGCAAAAAAGCAAAAGAAATAGGAAGAAAATACTTCCTTTTATTTGGCCTTTCATGATGCAGAGAAACGATTTAAGTCGCTTTGAATGAGGCAATTGCTAACAATTCCTAGGCCGAAGATTGATAAGACTAAATAAAGAATAGAATTATCTCCTATTGCTAGGTTATATTTTTTTCCGGCTTATGCTAATTTGCGTCCCATTTGGTAATTCCAGTAAATTGCATAAATCCCGCAAGTGATAATGGTAAATAAAAGAGACATGGCACCACTAGAATACTCCTCATCGCTAATGCTATTAGATTCATCTGTCATCATAATAAACCAGTAAATATTATAAATTCCACAGGTTACTAAAGATAAAATAACAGAGACGGCAATATTTCGATTGGGTAGAATGGGAATCGAATGGTTTGAATAACTCGCTTGATTCTGATTCTCTCCTTCTAGTTTAGCTCCGCAATTATCACAAAAAGATGCACCCGCTACAATTTCCTTTCCACAATTTGGACAATACTTCATTATTGATCACTCCTTCTATACTTTTTTATTATACCGTAGTTTTTCTATACAATCAATATAAATTGTTGGATAATTTTATTTTGGTGTTTAAAAAATGACAATTAGATTGTCATTAATTCTTGTTCTTTTTCTTTTAGGGCTTCTTCTATTTTTTTGTTGTATTTATTGATAAGCTCTTGAACTTCTTCGTTTCCTTGTTTTTCAATATCTTCTGGTAGTTTTTCTTTTTTGATGTCGTTATTGGTATCTTGTCTAATGTTTCTTAGGGCAATTTTTGCTTCTTCAGCAATTTGTTTTACTTGTTTGACTAGCTCACGTCTTCTATCTTCTGTTAGAGCAGGAATGACTAGAAAAATGACTTCTCCATTGTTGTTTGGGGTAAGACCAATATTGGCTTCAAAAATGGCTTTTTCAATATCTCCTAAAATACTTTTATCGAATGGTTTTATTGATAACTGTCTTGCCTCTGGGATAGAAATATTGGCAAGTTGTTTTAGTGGGGTTGGTGCACCATAATACTCTACCATGATGCCATCTAATATTCCTGGGTTTGCTCTACCCGCTCTTACATTAAGAAATCTTTTTTCCATGGAAGTAATTGATTCTTCCATTCTACTTTCACATTCTAATAATAATTCATCTAATTCCATATTTTATTTCACCTTTCTTGTTTTGATAAATTTATTTTAACATAAATTTATAGAAATAGGAAGTCTTTCATATACTTAAATATGAATAATGATAAAGAAAGAGAACTAAGAGTTGATGAGTGGATTTGGGTTATTTTTATTATTTTAAGTGTTTTTAATATCTTTGGAGATGAATTAGAAAAAAAGTTTTACCGAGAAAAAGATGTTTCGTCTAAGAATTTATCCAAAAGTATTTTTAATTTAACGGTTCTCGTTTCTTTCTTTATCTATGTTTATCTTTCTTATCGTAAATATCAAGTTTTTTCAAGGAATAAAACAGAAGGAAAGAAGACCGATATTTGTGAGATGAGATTTTTTGCCAGTATCCTAGTGGTGATTGCTTCGTTTTTATATTTGTATTGTCAACTTACGGATAAGGAAGATGTTAATCCTTCTTTGGTTTAGAAAAATATGTGAAGGAAAAGAAAAATGGAAGTATTGTCCTTCCATTATTTGGCTTCTTCGGTTGCTCTTGTTTCTCTGATGACGGTTACTTTGATTGTGCCTGGATATTGCATTTCTGACTCGATTTTCATTTTGATTTCCCTAGCAATTTGGTAACTTGTTAAATCGTCTACTTCACTAGGATTGACCATCACGCGAATTTCTCTTCCTGCTTGGACAGCATAGGCTTTTTCTACACCAGGGATAGATTTTCCGATTGTCTCTAAGGTTTCTAATCTTTGGAAATAATTTTCTGAAGTATCATTTCTAGCACCTGGACGAGAGGCAGAGATGGTATCGGCAATGGCTACAATGGATGCAATCATACTTGTTGGTTCGGTATCCCCATGGTGAGATAAAATGGTATTAATAACGACTTCGTCTTCTCCATATTTTCTAGCAATTTCCGCACCAATTTGGACATGAGAGCCTTCCATTTCATAATCAATTGCCTTACCTATATCATGTAAAAGACCAGCACGTTTGGCTAAATTAACATTTTCTCCTAATTCACTGGCAAGAAGGCCAGAAATATTCGCCACTTCTAGAGAATGTTGCAAGGCATTTTGGCTGTAACTTGTCCTAAAGTGTAACTTTCCTACCGTTTCAATTAATTCGGCATCCATCTTGCTAATGCCAAGGGAATAAATTGCCTCTTTTCCATATTCACGAATGGTTGCTTTGACATCATTACAAGTTTTGTCATAAACTTCTTCAATTCTACCAGGATGAATTCTGCCATCACTGATAAGGGACTCTAATGTTAATCTGGCAATTTCCCTTCTTAGGGGGTCAAAAGAGGAAATAACAATTGCTTCTGGGGTATCATCAATGATTAAATCAACACCTGTTACGGCTTCGATGGTACGAACATTACGTCCTTCACGACCAATAATTCTTCCTTTCATTTCATCATTTGGTAGAGAAATTACAGAAACCGTCTTGGTATTGGTAACGTCAGCGGCATATCGTTGCATACTACTAATAATCATTTCTTTAGCGATGGTATCTGATTCTATTTTAGCAATCGATTCTTTTTCTTTGATATAAGTTGCTATTTCTTTAGAGATATCATTTTCGACTCTTTTCATAATGGTATCTTTGGCTTCATTTCTAGTCAGTCCTGCAATGGATTCTAATTTTTCTAGTTCGCTTTTCTTTAATTCTTCCATTTCATCCATTTTTTCTTGGATTTCTTTTTGTTTTTCTTGTAGAGAATTTTCTTTTTCATTGACCATATCTTCCCTATTTTGTAAGGCTAAGTCTCTTCTGTCTATGTTAGATTCTCTTTTTAAGAGTCTATCTTCTGATTCTTTTACTTCTTGTTTTTTTTCTTTGATTTCTTTTTCGGTTTCTAATTTTAATTTATGAATTTCTTCTTTGGTCTCCAAAATAGATTCTCTTTTGCTTTTTTCGGCCTCTTTTTTGGCTTCTTCAACAATACTTAAAGCGGTACTTTTACCACGTTTTATCTTTATTATATTTAGGATAATCATGCCGGCTACGCCTAAAAAAATTCCAAGGAAAAATACTAAAATGGAGATTAATAGTGTATTCATAATTCACCTCCATTCTTTATCTTTGAATAGAAAATTAAATATTAAAAAATATTAATGATTAATTACTATACATATTCATTGTATCTAGTATTTTCTTACTTGTCAAGTCTATAAATATCTCTTTAAATTGGGGGACACACAAAAAAATAGTCCTCATTTTTGGGACTATTCTAATAAGTATCAATGTCAATTTTTACTTTTTTTCCAAGGTTTAGTGTAGATGATGCTTGAACAATATTTCGAATGGAATGAATCGTTTTTCCATTTTTGCCAATGACTCTACCTAAATCACTTTCTGCAACTAGTACTTCGATATGTACAAAATCTTCTTCTGTTGTTTCGTACTCTTTTACCGAAACCGCTTCTTTTTCTTGACAAAGAAACTCTACAATTGTTTTAGTTAATAATACTAAATCCATAATTATTTTCCTTGTTTTTGGTTGTGGAATTTTTCCATAATACCAGCTTTACTTAAAATATTTCTTACTGTATCTGTAGGTTGTGCTCCTGTTGCTAATCTCTTTAATGTTGCTTCTTCATCTACTTTAATCTCTGCAGGATTTTTAAGTGGATTGTAAGTTCCTAATTGTTCGATTACTTTTCCGTCTCTTGGACTTCTAGAATCAGCAACAACGATTCTGTAAAATGGTGCTTTTTTAGCGCCCATTCTTTTTAATCTAATTTTAACTGCCATATTTTTCTCCTCCTTTTTTCTTGTGTTATTACTATAACATAAAAATACTTATCGTGTCAACTTTTTTTTGTTACAGTTTTGACTTAGGAACCAAAAGTTTATTTTATCATTATGCTAAGATGCTCTTTCTATTTTGGTTTGATAAGTTCCTAGAAATTTGGAAGGATTACTTTCATCATAAACGAAAGCAGTTAGGTTGATGGGAGAAGAAATTTTATCAATATTCGTTCCCGAAACTAGTTTGATAGAGCTTAAAATTGTATCTTTATTATATTCCTCTTTTGTAATATGACTGTAACTTCCACTATGAGGAGTAATGTCATCATAAAGATAGACGATAATATCATCCGTAATTTTTTCCGCATCACTAGGGCTCAAGATTATTTGTTTGATTTCTCTATTCTCTATTTTGTAATCTAGCATATAACCAATTTTTTTACCCGTTATATTTTGTTCATTTTGATATTGGTTCCATAGATTGATTTGATTTCCTGTTAAAGTAGGGTTATTGGTATAAAATACTTCTAGAGAAATAATATCTTTATACATTATAAGATTACTTGTATAAGTTGGGGTTATATTCCTTGTTCCCTCGATATTTTGATAAAGTCCTAGAGAAATTGATTCTTCTATCTTAGGCTCCACTACTTTTTTCCTGGAATTATTCTTTATTTGTTTTGTTTTAAAATTTTCTGACGCACAACCGAGTAAGACGGTAATTAATAAAATTGTGCATAAAATAAACTTAAGATGCTTCATCACTAGATTCACCAATAATATAAATTGGACGTTTTTTGGTTTCAAGGTAGGTTTTGGATAAGTATTGTCCGATAATGCCCATACAAAATAGTTGAACGCCACTGCATAAGAAGATGATGCAAACTAGGCTCGGCCAACCACTGACAGGGTCTCCATAGACTAAAGTTTTGATGATGATAGCAATAATCATGATGAAAGAAATTAAACAAAATACGAGTCCTAATACTGCAGATAAGACAAGGGGTACGGTGGAAAAAGCGGTAATTCCGTCCAGAGCATAGATAAATAATTTCCAAAAACTCCATTTGGTTTCTCCAGCAACTCGACTGGTATTTTCATATTCTAACCACTTGGTTTTAAAGCCAACAAAACTAAACAATCCTTTCGAATAACGATTATATTCTTTTAATTCTAAAATAGCATTGACCATTTTTCGATTCATAAATCGATAGTCTCTGGCACCGTCTACCATTTCTACTTTACTTAGACGATTGATTAGTTTATAAAATACTCTGGCACAAAAGCTTCGAATAGGTGGCTCTCCTTTTCTCGTTACTCTTCTGGTACCCACGCAGTCATAACCTTCTTTTTCGACTAGTTGGTACATTTCTTTTAATAATTTAGGTGGGTCTTGTAAGTCAGCATCCATAATAGTTACATAGTCCCCTTTTGCATGTTCTAGACCAGCATACATCGCTGCTTCTTTACCAAAATTTCTTGAAAAAGATAAGTACTTTACTCGTTTGTCTTTTTTTTGATATTCTTTTAATACTTCTAACGTCTTATCTTTTGAACCATCATTTACAAAAATGAATTCAAAGTTTAGTTCTTTTAATTCCTTGCTTACTTTGTCAATTTCTTGATAGAAAAAAGGTAGGGCTTGTTCCTCATTGTAACAGGGAACAATAATGGATAATATTTTTTTCATCTATAACTACTCCTTTACTGAGTTCATTGTAACATAGAATTTATAAATAAACAACGAAAATATTTATTAAATTGATGAAGAGAAATGTTCTTCACTATTTATTCTTTTCAATTTTTTTATTTTGTTGAAAATGAATTTAAAGGAAAGATATTTTTTAGAAAATGTTGACTTAGAATTGCAAAAAAATTTAAATTAAGATATGATTTTAATGTAAGGAGTGGTAGTTATGTCAATTATAAAGCAAAAAAAATGGATAGTGGCGATTGTTCTTACTTTCATTGCTTATCTTTTGAGAATTATTGTTCATCCCATTTCGATTGATACAGAGGCTCTTTTAGCGAATCCTGAAAATCTTATTCAATCTTGGGAATCTATCCAAAGAGTTAGTCTTTGCTTTTTAAAAAGAATTTTTTTATCGCTTAATCTTTTTGAGATTAATGTTTTATCTCTTATTATTTTGGTCATTGCTTATTTTTTGTTAGCAAATTATGTTCTTACTAAGCTTAAAAAACGAGATTTTTCTCATTATGTACTTTTTATTTTAATGATGTTAACTTCTCTTGAGACGATTGAGGCTTATGCTTTTACTTTACAAATTTTAGAAATTAGTATTTGCTATTTTCTCGTGATTATTTCTTTTTTGGGGATAGAAAAAATCATTTATCAAAAGAAATATCTTTATCTTATTATGGTCATTCCTTGTCTAGGATTTGCCTTTGGGGCTTATCAATCTTTTTACTTGCTCGCGATTACGTTATCTTGTTTATTTTATCTTTTAAACTTTGGGGAGGATAGACGCATATTTACTATTTTTAAATATATTGGTATTTTTGTGATGGCTATTTTATTTAGTATGTTTTTAATAAGGGGATATTTTAAAGTTTATCCCACGACTTTAAAAAGTGGCTATTTAACCGAACAGATAAATTATAAGACTAGTGTTAAAAAAGGCATTATTTACCTTGGGGCTACAGTTATTTATACTTGTTTTGGGAAAAATGTGATAAATATTTCTTATTTGGCTACAATTCTTCTTTCCTTGTGGTATTTAGGGAAGAAAAAGAATCTTTTATATCGTTTATCTTTTCTATTTCTTCTCATCTCTCCTTTTTTAATTTCACTTTTTTTAGGAAATTATACTTTTATGCGGAGCCAATTTTCGGCTCCAGTGATTACTAGTTTTGTATTTTTACTACTAACCAACCATAAGTGGGTTCGGAAATTTGTGTCTATTCAATTATTCTATCAAATTGCTTGTGTTATGTTGCTATTTTATTCTGATAATATGCGCTACTTTGAAGATATAAGAAGATTAGATGAGATGAATCATTTTTATCAAGCAAATTGTAAAGATGAGACGGTTGTATTTATTCATTCGCCGCATACTAAGGGGGTAAAAAATGAAATGCTAGGTTACTCTTTCTTTGAATGGGACCAAAAAAGTGACTATTTATCCAATAGACGGATAAAAGATTTTGCGATTTCTATAAAAAAAGACTATCCCTTCCCTACTTTGGAAGAGATAGTCTATGTTAAAGAGAATATGGATAAGTATCAAAAGCGGTATCAGATAGACGAGAATATTCTTATTGTAAATGTATCCAAGTAATTGGTGCATTTCTTTTTTTATGCCACTTCTTTTTTATGAAGAATAATTTTTTGTCTTTTTCTTTGTATTCTTTTTGACGATAAAAATAAAGACAATAAGACCAAGGAAACTTATGATTTTGGTATAGATAAAGAGAGGTGTTCCTTTATAGTATGCAATAATTTTACCCTCTTTATCTTTTAATTTCACTTTAATTAGACCCTCTTTACTTTTTTGATAGTTTAAGTTTTGATTGTTTTCTTTGATGTCATAGCCTTTATAATATAATAAGGGTAAAATGACTTCGTTGTTCTGATTATTTTGGTACTCTATGATTAAGTATTTTCCTTTTCTTTTTGTTTTTAAATTTACCTCACCTAAAGAAATGGCTTTATTTTCACGTTTTTCATAATACTTACTTTGATTTTTATCCCATTTTGTAACGACTTGACTTAAAGGGAGATATTCTCCATAACTTATGGTATCAAAGTCACTACCTAGTGTATCTTGCAAATATTTGGCAGATAAGTTATAAAAGTTAAAGATAAAGACAATGGGAATAGAAAGCAGAATTAAGATATTGGTTAAAACGGGACTCGTTTTTTTTACCTCTTTATGGTACATGGTAAAAGACATTAAAATTAAAGTGGTAGATAATGAGAAAACTCGCCATGGAAATTGCATGAAAGAAAAAAGTTTTTGGAATATTTTTAATTTCCAAGGAAACAAGTTGGTTGCAAAAAAGATGGTGATAAGACCTAAAAAAAATAAAATTTTAGAAAAAGAGATTGCTGGAGTTATTTTATCTTTAGAAGTATTTTTTAGAGAATATTTGCCAATTAGAATGATGACGATAAGAAAGGAAACGCCAAAACCAGCTGGTAACCAGGCAGTCTGGAATAGTTTGCAATAAACAATTCCTGGTATAACAAAGAATAATCTGGATAATTTGGTGGCATAATTTGCAAGGGAAAAAGAATTCATCATTGCATTTACGGCATATTTTTGACTCATCATTTGCTCTAGCATAGGAAGGAGAAAAAAACTAGTTAATAATAAGGTAAGTAGTGCCGCATAAATAATTTTTTGGATTCTTGATTTTTCTTTTAAGAGTTTTTTGCTTTGACAAAGACAAATAAAAAATAAAATGATACAAGTTAAAACAGAAGTAATGAGATGGCTTAAGATTAATCCAGTCATTCCTATAGTTAAAAGGTAATATTTATTTTCATCTTGTTCGATAATTTCATAGATTCCCCAAAAAACAAGGGGCAAGAAGACAAAAGTAATATTTTCTCCTAAAGCACATCTTTCAAACATATCAGTCAAGCGATAACTTGATGCAGCATAAAGAATCGAGGTGAAAAGACCTATTTTTTTGTCTTTGGTCATATTTTTTGTGGCAAGGTACATGAAGAAAATGGAGAAAAAATTAATGGTAAAAAGAAATATTTTGTATGCAGTATATTTTTTTAATCCTAGTACTATAAGAAGAGCCGGAAAATACAAGAAGATATCGGGATAAAATAATGGCGCGGCATAGCCATAGTGATTTAATTGATGGGGATAAATTCCAGAAAATAAATTGTTTTCTTTTATGTTCATGATGACACCTTCTAATCTTGAAAAGTGAAACATAAAATCTTGCCCATTGATGATATATTTTTGCAAGAATAAAGAAAATGTGGTAAAGATGGAAAGAAGAAAAAGAAAAAAGAAGATAGTCTTTTTCTTGTTCATTTGGTTTAAATAATCTTTTTTTAAAAATTTCATAAGAATACTCCTCTACTTTTATATTCTAAGTTTATTATACCGTTTTTTTTAAAAAAGGGAAGAAAAAATACTTACATTTTGCCTTATTTGTTTATTTAATCAGAATTTGATAGGAGGATATTGTGAAAAAAAATTTGTCTAATCTTGTCAAAAAATGGCATCAATGTTATAATTTAATTATCTTAAAAATAGAAAGTAGAAAGTGGTAATTTATGGCAAAGAAGAAAAAAAGAAAAGTCAATAAACAGAAAGTGTTTAGTTTTGTTAGTTTAATTTTTATTGTGATTTGTATTTTATGGTATGGGGGAAGATTTATTTATTTTTATTTAGATAATAAGAAGACAGATGCAAAAGAAGCCAATATTTTTGCAAAAGTTTTATTAAGTAAAAATAAAGATGATTTAAAGCAAGTGAAAGAAGAATATTATTTTTATGGAAATACGCAAAGTAATTATGTGATGTACTCTAATATTTTATGGAGAGTAGTGAAAATTAATAAGGATAATACGGTTCGTTTAATTAGTGAAAATGTCATGGGGACTTTAAATAATGGGACGGATGATTATGATACTTCTAGTGTCATTACTTGGCTTAATAAAGTGAAGGAAAAAAGTTATAGTGGTGTTATGGAAAGTGTGCTTAGTAATCAAGATAGTTTTTTAGTGAAATCTAATATTTGTACAGATGTTATTGATGATGTCAATAAAATGACTTGTGATAAGGTGAATGATCATTATGATATTGGGCTTTTATCCATAGAAGATTATTTATATACTGGTGGAAATAAGGGATTTATTCATAATGGTAAAGTGACTTATTTAGCCAATCAAAATAAGAAGAAAAATTATTGGTATATTACTAGTGAGGGAAAATTAGATAGTGATAGTGAAAATGAAATTATTGGAATTCGACCAGTGATTACGATTGCTTCTGTGATGGAAGCAAAAGACGGAGATGGAAGCAAGGATAAACCTTATACCTTTTCAGAAGAAAAAAATTATCATGCTTCTTATGTAAAATTGGGAAGTGATATTTGGCGAGTTTATGAAAGTGATGAAGAAAAGTTAAAATTAATTTTAGATACAACTTTGGTAGATGAAGATGGAGAGGCATTTAAATATCTTTATGCGAAAAAAAATTATCAATATAATGATACCGTTTATGGTACACTTGCCTATTACCTCAATAAAACTTATTACAATCATCTAGACTATGGAAGTATTATTGTTGAAAATAATTATGCAAATGGTGTTTATGGAGAAGATAATCATTATTCTTTAGAAGAGATTAGTAAAGAGACTATTTCTACGAAAGTAGCACTGCCTAGTCTTCATGATATTATTGTTAATGATGAAGTGGATGGCTACGACACGCTAACGGGTGTTTCGGGAAATGATAGTTATGTTTATGTGAGAAATCAAAATGGTGCAATTGGACAAAAAAGTATTAGTTATGAAAATAAAGTGCGTCCTTGTATTAGTATTATGAAAGAGAGTCTAAAGGCTGGAAGTGGGACTTCTACTGACCCATATAGATTAGGAGAATAAGATGCAGAAAAAGAAGAAAAAAGTATTAAAACGAACCATTTTCTTTGGGTTCATTGATATTATTGCGATTGTTTGTTTCTTTGTGATGTATGGGCCTTGGAACTATGTTCGGAATTTATATGTCACAACGGCGATGCAGACGATGACACATAAATATTTGGCACGGGTATTTTATAGTGAAAAGAAGATTGCTGAAATACAGAGTCAAAATTATCTCGTGGGAATTAATGAAGATGCTGATGTTAGTTCTATTGTCATTGATACAAAAGAGAAAAAAACTTACTTAAATGAATATGAAAAAGAACTCTTAGAAAGAGAAAATGAAGATGATTTATACAAAGTTTTAAATGTTAAGGTAGGAAATGCAAATGGCTACTTGGTGGCTATCTATGATCCGACGAAGGTTACCCTACTTCGAACAAGAAAATTTAATGCTGGTACTTATGGCGAGAGAGTTGTAGATATGTGTAAGAGATACGGTGGAGTTGTTTGTATCAATGGTGGAGGATTCTCTAATGGTCTAGATAAAGGGTCGGACATTCCGGCTGGCTATGTCATTGATGAGGGAAAAGTAGCTTGGCCTATTCAAAATGATTATAGTAATACAAGGGGAAATATTATTGGTTTGACAAAAGATGGAAAATTAAAATTAATGAATAATGCAACTGGAGATGAGGCAATTCATGCTGGTGTTTGGTATGGTGTTGAATTTGGGCCATTTTTGATTGTTAATGGAAAATCGGTTACCATTGAAGGGACTCCTTTTGGGGTTGCAAATAAATGTGTCATTGCACAAAGAAAAGATGGGGTGATGATGTTTTTGGTAACGGAGGGAGAAAGTTATATTGATGGCGCTAGTATGAAGGATGTTTTGAAGGTACTAGAGCGATATGGCGCTTACAATGCAGCAAATTTAGATGGCGGACAATCTACTTCTCTTGTTATTGATAATCAATTAATCAATACCCCTAACTATGCGGCGAAAAAGCAAGGAGGCCGATATGTTGTTACAGGATTTGGACTAGTCCGCTAAAGGAGGAAGTACATCATGAAAAAGAAGTCTTTAAAGAAGAATACCAAGATTAAACAAAAGAGTAAAATACTGAAACGGACCATTGTGTTTATTGTTTTAGATGTTATTGCAATCGTTTGTTTCTTTATTATGTATGGACCTTGGAGTTATGTTCGCAATTTATATGTCACAACGGCAATGAGTACAATGGAACACCGATGGTTGGCTAGAATTTTTTATAGTGAAAAAAAAATTGAAGCAATTATGAATGGAAACTATTTTATCACGATTAATGAGGATGCGAATATTGATGATATTGTGATTAATACTAAAGAAAAGAAAAAATATAAAAATGAATATGAAAAAGAACTTTTAACCAGAGATGAAGGGAATGATTTATATAAGGTTATTCGCTTAAAAGTTGGTAGTGCAGATGCCCATTTGGTTGCCATTTATGATCCAAAAAAGATAGAACTTATCCACACGAAAAAATTTAATGTTGGTGGCTATGGCGAGAGAGTGATGACCATGTGTGAGCGATATAATGGTGTTGTTTGCATTAATGGTGGTGGCTTTATTGATAATGGGATGGGTTCAGATATTCCTACTGGCTATGTGATAAAAAACCATGAAATTATTTGGATTCCTCAGGGAGAAGATAAAAGTACTTACCGAGATAATATTATTGGGATTACGGATGATGGTAAATTAAAGTTGATGGCGAATGCTACGGGGGAAGAAGCCATAAATGCTAAAATTAAAGATGGTATGGTATTTGGTCCTTTCTTAATTGTTAATGGAAAAGCTTTAGAAATTGTAGGAGACCCTTGGGGGAAATCGCCCCGAATGGCAATTGCGCAAAGAAAAGATGGTGTGATGATGTTTTTAGCTATCGATGGAAGAAACTATATTGATGGGGCTAGTCTTCAAGATGTTGTTAATACATTAAAATTATATGGGGCTTATAATGCTGCGAATTTGGATGGCGGACAGTCTTCAACAATGGTCGTAGATGGAGAGTTAGAAAATAATCCTCCGGCTGAGGCTAAAAGAACTAAAGGAAGATATGTAGTTACTGGTTGGGGATTAATTCCTTAGTTAGTTTTTGTTTGAAAAAGGAAAAACTTGAAAAAATATTTATTCATTTAAATTTTAAGTTTACTACTTACGCTAGTAAAATATATAATACTATGAAAATCACATCTAAATTTTAGATGTGATTTTTACGATTTAGAATCATTTACAGACTCTTCTAGATTATTCTTCCCATTTTCTTTCGGTATTTATCTTTTCTTTAGCAGAAAAAGAATCAAATAAATTTATATTTAGGGTATTGCAAATCGTATTTAGTACAATAAATACATCAGCAACTTCATTCTCGATGGTATCATAATTTTGGATTTTATTCTGATCAATTTTCATACTAGTCGCATTTTTCCGAATTGCTTTAGCTAGTTCTCCGACTTCTTCTACTAACAATAATAACTCATCTTCTACTGATTGATTTCCGAATCCTCTGATGTTTATCACTTTTTTAATGTAATCTTGAATTTGATCCAAACTCATCTTTCTATTTAATTGATTATACAAATCCATTTGTTTGTCCATATTTACTCTCCTATACTATCTATCATTCATTTATTTCTTTGAAAAAAATCTTCTTTTAACCTTTGGTTTGGCATCATCACTTTCAAGAGAGCTCATTTTTTCATAGGCTAATGGTGATAAAACAAGATAATTTTTCTGTGCTTTTTTGGCTTGTTTGATTTTACTTTCTAATTGACATCTTTCAATAAGATTTTCCGTTTGTTTTAGACTATTTTCTAAAAATGCAATATACGCTGAAAATGAAAGATAAATTTCTTGCATTAGTTCCCTTTCTTTCGAAAAAATTTCCATATGGGTACTTACTTCTTCTAAGCAATCAGCTAATGGACTTTGAACTGTTTTTTTCATTTTTTCCTCCTCAAATCATTTATTTTTAAACCTTACTATTTACGTATTCTTCAATTTGATGACTAGATTCTGCTAGAATATCATTAAATTCATTCATTCGCCTTAAGTATTCTTGATAAATAGGGTTATTGTTTAATTCTTTTACCTTTTTTTCAATGATTTCATCTACTTCATGATAATGATCATCATGCTGATATTCTAATGCAACAGATTTTTTTTGTAATTTTTTGATTTCGTTCACTAAATTATTAATTTCATCATTTTTTTCAATAACACTACCAATATTTAAGTAACTTTGATATTCTTTAGATTCTTTAATTGTTTGGAATAATTCCTCCATTTTATTTTGCATCGACAACTTCACCATCCAAACTCCAAGTTTTAACGCCGGTAATTTTTACATTAACAATTTTACCAATGATATCATCTTTGGCCTTAACATTAACTAGTTTCATGGTATCTGTGTATCCCATAAGTTTTCCTGGTTTGTCACTTTCACCTTCAATCAAAACTTTCACTATTTTATCTAAATACTTCTGATTATTTTCTTTAGCATATTGATTAATTTTTTCATTTAATCGTTGTAACCTTTCTTTTTTCTCTTCGTCGCTTGTTTCATCTTCGAACTTACTAGCTGGTGTTCCTTCTCTTTTAGAGTAAATAAAAGTATAGGCTAGGTCATATTTCAATTCATCTACTAAAGATAATGTTTCCTTAAAATCTTCTTCTGTTTCTCCAGGAAAGCCAACAATAATATCTGTTGTAATTGCAACATTGGGAATCATTTTCTTAATTTTATAAAATAAATTGCGATATTCTTCTTTGGTATATTTTCTTCCCATTTTTTTTAGAATTTCAGTAGAACCACTTTGAAGGGGCAAGTGAATATATGGCATGATATTATCATTCTTAGCGATTACCTCAATCATTTCATCTGTAAAATCCCAAGGATGAGAAGTTACAAATCGGATTCTTTTTATTCCTGTTTTGGCGACATCACTAAGTAAATCAGCCATACCATATTCTAAATTTAAATCTTTACCATAAGCATTAACGTTCTGTCCAAGTAACGTAACTTCTAGATATCCTTCTTTAACCAAATCATTAACTTCTCTTAAAATATCTTCTGGTAATCTGCTTCTTTGACGTCCTCTTGTATAGGGCACAATGCAATAGGTACAAAACTTGTCACAACCATACATAATATTAATCCAAGCTTTATACTTAGAATCTCTTTTTACAGGAATTCCCTCAATAACATCTCCTTCAATAGAAAATACTTCCATTTCTTGGCGTTTTGTTTTTAAAGTATTTTCTAAATAAAGGGGTAATTTATGAAAATTATGTGTTCCCATGACAATATCTACCCACGGGAATTTTTCTTTTAATTCTAAAGCAATGCTTTCTTCCTGTGCCATACAACCACAAAAAACAGTAATAACATCTTCTTTTTCTTCTTTTAAATGTTTAATTCTACCGAGCATGCCATGAACCTTATTATGTGCGTTTTCTCTAATTGCACATGTATTTAGAATAATAACATCAGCATTATCCATCTCTTCTACTCTAGAATATCCCATTTCTTCCATAATGGCCTTAATGTTTTCACTATCGTGGACATTCATTTGACATCCATAAGTGTAAATACAGTAATGTTTCCCTTTGCCTTGATTTTTCATTTCTTGAGGGACTAGATATTCATCTCTTTTGACTAGTACTTCCTTATCGGTTCTTGTTCTAGCTTTTTTTATATTTGGTAAATTCATTTCTATCAACTCCTACTTCTTTCGAATTAAATTTTTACTTGCTAAATAATTGTAATGTCTAGAAAATACTTCATTTTCTTTCTTCTTTTGGTTCAAATAATAAACCAAATCACTTAATTGGTATTCCCATTTATAAATATTTAAATCAGAAGAATCATGACTAAAAATTAGTCCATAAAGCAAATATTGATTAAAACTATCTGCATATCTTCTAGCGGGACTGCTAGAATGAGAATAACATTCTAAATTTTGCCCTTGGTGATAAACGGGATCCTTAGTATATTTTGCTCTAGTATAGCTATCTCTAATTCTTTGACAAAATTCTTTATTATCTAAAAATGAAGGTTCTAAATTTTGAATTTTTTGCAATTGCATTTGGATAAATTCATCACTTGGTAAATCAATTTTTCGATATAAATATGGTAAACTTCTATCTTTAAAGTATTTTCCTATCTGATAATTTTCTAAAACCATCGATTCATGAACAATATTTGCTGATGGAGAAACATCAATTTTTACTGATTCATGGTTGGGATCGAACGCTAAAGTATTTTGATATTCTCGATATCTTTCTTTTTTTTGATTTGCCTTTCTTCTTACTTGAGCAAATGATGATAATCTTCTTAGCATTAGGGCTAGAGAAGTATTTTCTTCTCCTAAGATAATAGCATCTGCTTGTGAATAGGTCAATTTTTTTCGTACTTGAATTACTCCTTTAACAAAGCGAAAATCTCCCTCTATTACTTGGTAATTGCTATCTAAATGGAAAATCGAAGTAATAACATTTCTTTGATGCTCTTCAATTAAAGAGCAGACTCCATCACTAATATACTCTGGGTATAGTGGTATTTTTCTATCTAATAAATAAAGTGTTTCTCCCCTCTTACTTGCTTCCATATTGATAATAGAACCATAAGGAATAAAAGAAGGGATGTCTGTAATGTGAATATATAAATAATAAGTTCCGTCGGCATTTTTTTCTATATACAAAGCATCGTCTAAGCAACTGGTATTTTCTCCGTCGATTGTAACGCATTCTTGATTTGAAAAATTGATTCTTTCCTCACTAAGAGGGGAAAACATTGATATTTCCTCTAGAATGGCGGGTGGGAAAGAAAAAGAAATGTGATATCTTTCTTCTAGTTGTTCTAAGGAAATGGTAAATGTATTGTTAAATAACTCAATTACTCTAATAATGTGCTCCTTATAGTAGAGTTTGGACTTATTGACTAAATTTAAATACATGTTTTTTTCTCTTAAGAGTTCCTTTGCATATTTGCTATTAAAAAATAATAAAATAATGTGATAATAATACTCTATTTCTTCATAACTTTTTTCACTTAAATAAAGATATTTTTTGAGAAGAATCATAAAAATATTTTCTCCATCTTTATTCTTGTTAGAAAGGATAGCCGAACTATCTTCAATAAATTTTTCAATTAAAGAAATATTTTTTTCTTCGAAGATTAAAAAGGATAAGTATTTTACTTTTTTATTTCGAATTTCATTAGAAAGTTCTAGATTCACCTCTAATAGAATATTTTGAATTTGCATTAATGGTTCTTTTACTTTTATTCTGTCTTTTAATTTCCAATTACTAATTTTCGTATTTAAATCTATGATTGGTCCGGTTAGGCACTTTAATTCAGTACTACTTTTTTCCGTGGTTGTTAAGTGAACTAGCTGAATTAGATAGTCAATTCTACTTTTATTTTGATCATAGTGTCTCATTAAAGTGAAAATAGCGTTAAAAATCCCCTCAATTGTACTTCGATAATCAATGTCTAAGTACTCCGTTAAATCTTCTAAATCGCAAGAAGAATCCACAATATATTTTTTAATTTCTTTACTATTTACTTTTTGATTATCTTTCATCAAAATCCCCCTTATACTACATTTTATGAAAAAATCTATTGCTTAATCTTCCTTAATTTCTTCGGTACTAAGAACCGACAAGAAAGCCTCACTTGGAATTTCAACATGGCCTATTTGTTTCATTTTCTTTTTTCCCTCTTTTTGTTTTTCTAATAACTTCCTCTTTCTTGTAATGTCTCCTCCGTAACATTTGGCAAGCACATTTTTTCGCATTGCTTTAATATCTGCTCTAGCAATTACTTTACTTCCAATTGTTGCTTGAATCGGTACTTCAAACATTTGTCTAGGAATTAATTTTTTTAAATTATCCACAATGATTCTGGCTCTATTGTAAGCAAAATCTCTGTGAACAATAATGGATAGAGCGTCCACAATATCACCATTTAGTAAAATATCCATCTTAACTAAATCACTAGTTTTATTGCCAATAATATCATAGTCCATCGAAGCATATCCTTTTGTATAACTTTTTAATTTATCAAAAAAATCATAAACAATTTCCGATAAAGGCAGTTCATAATGAATATTTACGCGTTTTTCATCAACGTACTCCATCGATAAATAAGTTCCTCTTTTATTTTGACATAATTCCATAATATTTCCAACATAATGACTTGGAACAAAAATACTTGTTCTAACATAAGGTTCCTTAATTTCTCTAATCTTTACTCTCTCTGGAAATTCACTAGGGTTATCAATATGAATAACATTCCCATCCGTTAGCGTAATTTCATAAATAACAGATGGACTGGTTGCAATTAGTTCCACATGAAATTCCCGTTCAATTCGCTCAACAATAATTTCCATATGCAAAAGACCCAAAAAACCAGTTCGAAAGCCAAAACCTAATGTTGTAGATGACTCTGTTTCAAAAACTAGGCTAGCATCATTAACCCTTAATTTTTCCAAAGCCTCTCTTAAGGCTGGATATTTTTTAGAATCAATCGGATATAGGCCACAATAAACCATTGGTTTCATTTTTTTATAACCAGGTAGGGCTACAGGACAAGGGTCAGCAGCTAGAGTAATGGTATCTCCTACCCGAACGTCACGAATATCTTTAATACTAGCACAAACATAGCCAACTTCCCCTTCAACTAATTTGTCCGTCTTTACGGTATTTGGTGTATGAAAACCAAGTTCAGTCACATCATAACTTGCCCCTGTTGTCTTCATCATAATTTTATCCCCATTTTGAAGAGTTCCTGATACTACCCGAATTAAAGCAACAACTCCTCGGTAAGAATCAAAATAACTATCAAAAATCAAACATTTCAAATGCTGATCTTCTTGTTTTTTTGGAGCGGGTACTTTTTCAATAATTTTATCAAGTAACTCCTCGACACCCTCTCCGGTTTTTCCCGAAGTGAAAACAACATCCTTTTCATCAAAACCAAATGTATCTACTAACTCCTGTCGTCTTAATTCCGGTTCAGCATTAGGCAAGTCAATTTTATTAATAACCGGAATAATCTCTAAATTATTATCCAGTGCCAAATAAACATTAGCAAGCGTTTGAGCTTCTATTCCCTGAGTTGCATCCACTACTAAAATAGCTCCTTCGCAAGCCGCTAGAGAACGAGATACCTCATAACTAAAATCAACATGCCCTGGGGTATCAATTAAATTTAATAAATATCCCTTATACTCTAATCTTACCGCATTTAATTTAATGGTTATTCCTCTTTCTCTTTCAATATCCATGTTATCTAAAATTTGCTCTTTCATTGCCCTTTTATCCACTGCTCCAGTTTTTTCTAAAATCCGGTCAGCCAAAGTACTCTTTCCATGATCAATATGAGCAATAATACTAAAATTTCTAATTTTATCTTGCATTTATCCCACGCACCTTTTCTTAATTATAACAAACAAGATTTAAAATAACAATCCAAAGAAAACAAAATAAGTAAACAAAATAAAACTTTGCCTTTCTTGTTTTGTGTCTAAATAATAACATTCCCATAAGCATTCCAAAAGCGCCACCAATAAATGATAAAGTTAGTAATACTCTCTCCGGAATTCGAAATCTGTGATGAATCGATTTCCATTTGTCTAAGCCACATAAAAGAAAGGACAAAAAATTAATACTAAGAAAATAAATCATAAAACTCCTCTGGAATATGAGATGAAAAGGTAAGTAATTCTCCACTTAAAGGGTCAATTAAAGAGATCATATAATGATGAAGAGCCAATCTTTTTAAAGGATTATCATGACTGAAATACTTTTTATCTCCCAAAATGGGGTGTCCCATTTCCGAGAAATGAACTCGAATTTGATTTTTTCTTCCCGTTTTAATATCAACATCTAACATGGTGTAATGGCAAGAGGTGCGTATAACCTTGTAATCTGTAATGGCTCTTTTTCCTCCTACTTTTGTAGAATGGGTATATGTTCTTTTATCCTCATATAAATAATTGTCAATATGTCCTGACTTGTAAATAGCACCTTTTACAATAGCTATATAGCCTCTTTTTTTCACAATAGCATTCCAATTACTTTGTAATTTTTCTTTTAAAGCCACATTTTTAACAAATATTACTAATCCAGAGGTTTCTTTATCAATTCGATTGACCACAAACGCATATTCCCCTTTTTCATTCAAGTATTTTCGAACTCTCTTATATAAAGTATCTTCTTTTTCTTTTGTCTCTCGGGAAGTACTGATCGTAAGTAATCCCGCTTCTTTATCTACAACTAAATAATTATCATCTTCATAAACGACGTGAAGATGGTAAGAGGTAGAATTATCCTTATCGATTATTAATGTATCTCCTTCTTTTAATAAAAGAGGAAGTTTTTTTATTTTTTTATCATTAACTAAAATATATCCAAGTCTTACATAAGTTTTAACTTTATTCTTTGCATATCCTATACCACTTAAGTATTTTATTAAATCACAGTCTGTTTTTATTTTATATTTTATTTCTTTTTTCTTCATTTTCAAAACCTCACAAGAGTATTATAACATATTAAAAGAATCATATCAAAAATTGGTATGATTCTTTCTTATCAATTTATCTTTTTTTAGCTTTGATATTCTTTTTTAATATTTCAAATCAAAAAAGAAAGAATAAAATTATTTTTAGTAATTTTCAGCTTTAATTTCAAAATAACTTTGTGGATGAGCACAAATAGGACATACTTTTGGTGCTTCTTTACCAATTACAATGTGGCCACAGTTACGACATTTCCAAATTTTATCACCATCACGAGAAAAGACTAAACCACCTTCAACATTTTCGAGTAATTTACGATATCTTTCTTCATGTTCTTTCTCAATTTGAGCAACTCCTTCGAAAAGATAAGCTAAACGATCAAATCCTTCTTCTCTGGCTGTTTTAGCAAATTCTTGATACATGTCTGTCCATTCATAATTTTCTCCTTCAGCTGCTGCTAATAAGTTAGCAGCAGTATCTGGAATAGCTCCACCGTTTAATTCTTTAAACCACATCTTAGCATGTTCTTTTTCATTATTTGCTGTTTCTTCAAAGATAGCGGCAATTTGCTCATAACCGTCCTTTCTTGCTTTACTAGCAAAATAAGTATATTTATTTCTTGCTTGGCTTTCACCTGCAAAAGCAGTCATTAAATTTTGTTCTGTTTTACTTCCCTTTAATTCCATAATTTTCTTTCCTTCCTTTCATTTGTTCTTTTATTGTAACATATTTTTTTCTTTATTAGTAAAAGTTAACTATTAATTTTTAGCCTTCGTTAGTTTTACTTCTAATTTCTTCACCCGATTATTTCTTAAAATTTCTACTACTACTTTTTCTCCAGGAGAATGTTTATATAGTTGATATCTAAATTCTGCTACACTAGAAATTTTTTCTCCTCCAAGTGATAAAATAATATCTCCTTTTTTGATTCCAGCAAGGCGGGCTGGTGAATTACTAGCTACTTCTGTTACGGCCACGCCTTCTTTAATGGAATCTGGAATACTTATTCCATTTTGCCATAAGTAATAGTTATTACTGATATCTAACATTCCAATTCCAAAGTAAGGTCTTTCTATATTTCCTTCTTTTTCTAAAGTTGAAGCATAATAAATCGCATCCTCAATAGGAATTGCAAATCCAATTCCTTCAACAGTAGAATCTACTAACTTCATATTGGTAATTCCAATTACTTCTCCGTTAATATTGCATAATGGTCCTCCACTATTTCCAGGATTAATCGCTGCGTCTGTCTGTAATACTTTCATGTAATAATCTGATGAAGTATTATTTGATAAACTAATTGCTACTAATCTATCTTTTCCCGATAAAATTCCTTTGGTAACCGTTCCAGCATATGAAGCGCCCTCAGGAGAACCAATAGCAAATACGGTATCTCCTACTCTAACTTTATCTGATGTGCCCATCACCGCAACACTATTCACAGCTTTTGCCTCAACAACAAGAACCGCAATGTCGGAATAAGCTTCACTTCCTCTTACCTTTGCATTAACTTCCGTTTTATCTGATAAAACAACTTTAACTGTACTTACTCCACTGACAACATGATGATTGGTCATAATATAAGCATATTTCCCATCATTTTTGTAGATGAATCCTGTTCCCGTCGACGAAAGATTTTCTCCTGTAAACCCTTCAACCACAACAACAGCGTCATAAATATTATCTACTCCCTTAGTAATTGTATCTTCTTCCGTTACTACTTTGCTACTTGTTGTAATTACTCCCCCATTACTTTCGGGAATTATCAGCATCAAAATCCCCATACCAACAGATCCTGCAATAAAAGACATCAATACAGCAATAATTAATATCATTCTTACATTACGTTTTTTCATTTTTTCTTCACCTCTATTTACATATTTACTAAATCCATATAGTTTTTAGGAATACCCATTCGATCTAGTATTTTTTCAATTGGAATAGAATCTACTGCTCCATCTAATTTTTCAATTTCATATTCTACTTCTCTCATCATCATTCGAAAATCATCTTTTCGCAGTAGATATTTGCAAATAATTAATACTGAAAAAATATCATTTTTGCCATAAATATATTCATCATCCATTCGAGGAATAGCTAATTTTTCATGATATGGTGTATTTAAGATTGCATTTTCCGATCGATGTTCATAGACAATATCTTCATGTGCACATAAATTGCGATAGTTGGATAAAATTGGTAAGAAATTTTCTAAATAACCAGTTGTTACACCAAAAATATCTGCAATTGCAACTTGATCTTCTGGTTTTAAAATAAGATACAATTCTGTTACAATACCAAAAGATAACACTTTCACTAAAACCCATAAAGGAATATAACCATAATTATTCATATAGTGTAGTGTTGCCATGTGATGATATCCATTTACTCGGATTTGTCTTTTCATTTTCTCAATCACATCTCTTACTCTCCTTGATTTACTTCTATCCGTAGTAAAGTTTTTTGGATTCAAATAATCTTTATCCCGATATCCATATTTTTTGGATAGTTGATAAGAAATAATAGATTTTAACTGATTTTCAATAATCAACAAATTCTTAAATAAAATATTTCTAAAATACCGATCAAATAAAAAAATAGAATATAGTTCCCTAAAAGTAGAACCAACAACAAAAGTTTTATCTTGATAAGAATTCATAAGCATTATTCTATAACCATTAATAAAAAAATAATTTTCACGAAGCAGTATTTCCCGAGCCAGTTCCTCATCTTCAATAATTAATCCCTTACTCTTTAATATTTCTAACTGTTCATCAATTGTTTTAAAGAGTTTTTCCATTTTATCACCTACTATATTATTCTAATAATAGTATATCATGATTATAAAAAAAAAGATACTATAAACTTCATTTCATATTCTCAAAAATCATGATATAATAGCCTAGACGAAAGAAGGAATTAGGAATGAATGAGCTATTAGCGACAAAATTAAGACCAACTAAACCCGAGTTTGACAGTTTTAATTTAAAAATCCTCTCTAGGTATTATAAAACCTAGTTTTTCTTTGTTAACTTTGTTG
>CAKPBH010000021.1 GCA_934140355.1 uncultured Bacilli bacterium
TATGGAGACAGTTCAAGCAGCAGTTGCTAATTGTATAGGGGTTATGTTAGGACTTGCTTTTTTAGGATTGGGTATTGGTGTTGGTATTCTTGGAGGACGCGTTGCTGAGGCAGTAGGGAGAAATCCTGAAACGAAAAATGATGTTGTTCATTCTATTATGACCATTTTAATTATTACTTCAGTATTTTTATTGTTTTTATTTTTATTTTGTTTCTTCTTATTATTCTATAATCCTTTAGTAGCATAAGATGACTGTTTTAATTTTATTAGCGATTCTTTTCATTTGTCTACTTGTTGTGATGATGTTTTTCATTTTAAAAAGTACAGTGAAGAAGATAAATTCTCAGACAAAGTTATATTTTGTGGATAAGTTGCAAGAGTATGACGAGATGATTGATAAAAAGGAAGCAAAATTAAACCTTATTAATCAAGAAATTAAAGAAAAGGAAATAAAGGATTATGAAGAGAAGAAGGGGTTAGAGAAAAAGAATTATGAGTTTGATTATCAGATTATTGAACTTTTGAATAAGACTAAGTATCAAGATAAGAATTTATTTGAGTTAAATAAAATGATTGATGAGAAGTTTTCAATTGATTATGTTTCGTTGATTAAAAAGTTTTTAGCTCAGGTTCAGGATGATGGTGCTTATCAATTTTGTCTAGATTTTAGAAAAAAATTTACCAGTGGGGTTATTTATGAATTAAAGGTAATGTCAGAAGAAGAACAAAATCGGTATATGAAGCAGTTTTTAACGGAAAAGGAATTCTTTTTGTATGAGACTTATCTTCAGTTAAATCAGAAGAGTGATATTGATTCTTTTCTTGATTATTTGAATGAGTTAGTTGATTTGAATAATCCTAATATTTTGGTATATGTGGGGGATAAGTCGACTAGTTATGATTATTTATCAAAGTATGTTAAGACTGTTTATTCTAAGGAAATTTATAAGGGAATTAAGATAATTTATCGGAATCATATTTATGATTATAGCCTAAATGAAAGGAATGTTTAGTATGGATAAGGGAATTGATAGTAATGTGGATAAAGTGATTTCTAATATTTACACAAACAAAAATGTTTATGCAACGGGAAGGGTTACTCGGGTAAATAAGTATAATATTGAAGTTAGTGGTTTAAATGATGTTTCTTTTTATGAGGCAATTGATGTTAATCATAAGGCTAGTGGCTATGTCATGGGAATTTATGCAAATAAGATTATTGTTTCTTTAGTAGAGATAAATGAAGAGGTTGTTCCTGGGGATATTGTTTATGCTTTAAAGAAGGAATTTAAGTGTTTATTTAGCCCGGATTCGATGGGAAAGGTTATTGATATTTTTGGTCATGATTTGATTGCGGGGAAATCTTTTGAGAAAACAGTAGAGGTTCCACTTGAAAATCCTACTATTCCTATTATGGATAGAACGGCCGTTACAAGAGAATTTTTAACTGGAATTATTGGTATTGATTTGATGTATCCTATTGGTAAAGGGCAAAGACAGTTGATTATTGGAGATAAAAAGACTGGAAAGACGCAAATTGCTCTTGATGCTATTGTTAATCAAAAGGATAAAAAGATGATTTGTATCTATGTTGCTATTGGGAAGACAAAGAAGGAAGTTAAGGATATTTATTTTGAACTGACGAAAAGAGGGGCCGCTAGTTATACTATTGTAATTGCTTCATTTAATGATGAACTTCCAACAAGGACTTATCTTACTCCTTATGTTGCGACTTCGATTGCTGAGATTTTCATGATGCAAAAGTATGATGTTTTGGTTGTTTTTGATGATTTGAAGAAACATGCAGATGTTTATCGTGAGATTAGTTTGACATCGAAAAAGACACCTGGGCGTGATGCTTATCCATCAGATATTTTCTATACGCACTCTAGACTTCTTGAAAAGGGAGCTCAACATATTGGGGGTGGGTCAATTACAATGTTACCTATTGTTGAGACAAAGAGTGGTGATATTACAGACTATATTTCTACGAATATTATTTCGATTTGTGATGGACAGTTAGTTTTGTCTGCAAAGAGTTTTGCTCGTGGTGAGAAACCGGCAATTAATTATGGATTATCGGTATCTCGTCTTGGAGGAAATGTACAGACTCCTGATATGAAAAAGGTTGGTAGTAAATTAAGACGTGAATTGTTATCTTATTTGGAAGTTCGCTCGGTTTATGAGTTAGCTAATATTGATGAGATGAGTAAGGAATTGCAGAAAAAAATGCGTGACGGTAAAGTTATGGTCAATAAATTAAAACAGTATAAGTTTAGTCCTCGGACAAAGGAAGAAATGAAAGCGGAGTTTGCCTTTTTATTCGAGGAGAGTACTGATTTAGAAAAGAAACCGGATGATTCTGATGGTACTCATTCATCTTCGGATGGCAATTATCAGGAGAAAGATCGTTCTAATGCTTCTTTAAATATAGAAAAGAATTGAGGTGATGATGCAAATGGTTGGTAAGATTATATCAATATTTGATATTAGTATTGAAGTGGTACTAAGTAGTGATAATGTAAAAGTTGGTGATATTTTAGAAGTAGTAGACAATCCAAATTATCGTTTTGAAGTTGTTGAAATTAGTAATACGAGTGCAACTTGTATTAGCCTTGATTCCACAAGGGGATTGAAAAAGGGTCTTGATGTTAAAATTTTATCTCACGGAATTAACGTGGAGTATTCGGATAAAATATTAGGACGTATTTTTAATTCTTATGGAATTCCTATTGATAAAAGGGAAATGGAATCGGTTAAGACGAGAAGGGCAGACCATCCGACGACAACATTACAGGAGTTAAATATTGAGTCACAAATTTTATGGACAGGAATTAAGGTAATTGATTTCTTTGCTCCATTACAAAAAGGATTTAAAATGGGCCTTTTAGGTGGCGCTGGTGTTGGTAAGACGGTATTAATTAAAGAGATTATTCATAATGTTTATACTTCTCTTAATTCAAATGCAATATTTACGGGTATCGGAGAGCGTTCTCGTGAGGGACAAGAATTATATTCTGAAATGAAGGAGTCTAATTTGTTGGATAAAATGGCCATGGTTTATGGACAAATGGGAGATAATCCAGTTTCACGTAGTAAGGCTGTTTATTCTGGACTTACTATGGCGGAATATTTGCGTGATGAAAAGAAGCAAGATGTTCTTCTATTTATTGATAATATCTATCGTTTTATTCAGGCAAAAGCTGAAATTGCTACAGAGTTAAAACAAATTTTGATTGGTAATGGTTATCCGTCTGATATGGCAAGTGAAATGAGCAAGATAGAGGAGAGAATTAATTCTAATCAAAATGGTTCTATTACTTCGGTACAGGCTATTTATATTCCAGCGGATGATTTAACGGATGAATCGGTCCAAACGATTATGTCTTATATGGATGGACAAATTGTTCTTGACCGTAAGGTAGCAGAACTTGGTATCTATCCAGCAATTGATGTTTTTAACTCTACTAGTAAGTTAGTTGATGTTGAAAAAATTGGAGAGAGACATTTTAGTTTGGTTGAAAGTGTATTAAAAACGTTGACGCGTTATAATGAATTGGAAGAAATTATTACTGTTCTTGGTATTGAGGAATTAAGTGAAGAAGATAAATTAATATTTTACCGTGCTAGAAAATTACGTAACTACTTTTCACAACCAATGTTTGTTGCTGAAGCTTATACTGGTATTCCGGGAGAATTTGTTAAGATAGATGATGTTTTAAATGATGTAGAAGCAATTTTGAATGGTAAGTATGATGATATTGATGAGAGTAAATTCTTATTTATAGGGAAGGTATCATGAGTAGTGAAGGAATAAGAGTTAGAATTTTTGATATGGAGCACGGACTAAAAGAGTATGAGGATGTAAAGACAATTCGAATTATTAGTAAAGATTATAATTTACTAATTATGAAAGATTATTTATCGGTAATTGGTGAGATTGTTGGTAGTGTTGATATTAAGGGAGATAATGTTGATTTATCTTTTAAGCAGATTAAAGCATTTTATATGAATAGCAAGAATGTCTTTAATTTAATGATTGAGGAGTAAATATGAAGAATGAAGAGATTATTCAAGAATTAATTGGTTTTTTTAGTGTTGCTGTTGTATTCTTAGTGGTTATTGCTTTAATTTTTATGATATTTTGTAAACGATTTAAGTTTAATGATAAAAATATCGAATTATATGGTCTATTACTGGATTTAAATACGCCATCTCTTATTTCCATATCGGCTCTTACCATTAATTACCTATTTTTAGTTTGGTGCACCATTAGTTTTAAAGGAATACAGGTTGTTTATGTAGCGATTACTTTAATTTTAGTTTTAATTAGTGAAGCGGTTATAGATAATTTTAAATCTCTTCCTTTGTCACTTGGTTTAACAATTGTTAACTGTTTGTCTATTCAAGTTGTTTCTAAGTTATATCAATATTTAGTCGAGGAAAATTTTTCTTATATTTTGTTAATTGTTTTATTTTTATTAATTTTGTTTGTCTTCTTGTATTATACTTATAATTTATTTAGAGGAATTAATAATGTTGTTGTTGGACATAAGTATTTAAAAGGAAAAAAACAGTATAAGGTATAAATTTCGTTGTTTTTTTGAAGGAGGATAATCATGGGAAGTATTAAGAATGTTGTAAAAGTCATGAATTTCCATTCCTTACTTCGAGTGGACAAGGCTAGAAAAAGAGCTGAGAATTATTTGAAGGTAGGGAATGAAATTACGACAATACTGAGTGAGATTTTATATAATAAAAATATTGTCTTGGATAAAAATATTTTAGTTCCTAATCCAGAAGCACCAATTTTAGATATTTATATTGCCAATGACTATGGATATTGTGGTGATTTTAATTCTAGTGTTCGAAGGGCAATTTTAAAGAATCCAGATAATGATAAGATTATTATTGGGAAAAAAATTGTTTATAAAGATAATAAAACGGTGCTAAAGATTGAAAAAGATGATTTTAATCTTAGGTTTGTTGAGATACAACACTATATTGAAAAGTCACTTTTGGATATGTCTTATCGAGAGATTAATATTTACTATAATCATTATTATTCTTCAACTACATTTGCTTTTAAAAAAATACAAGTATTTCCTATCGAGTTTAAGGGTGAATATTATGAGGGAAATGATTTTGTATCAGAGACTGATTTAAAGAAGATGTTGAAAAGTTTGGTATCTTTTTATATTTGTTATCAATTAAAAATGTGTGAGTGTATTAGTGAAGCAGCGGAAAACTTAAATCGTAATCAGATTACGAGGGCTGCTTTAGATAAAATTGAGGAAAAAGAAGAAGAGGAAAGAGCGATGGCACTTCGAAAAAAGAATGAAGAAGCGGCATTTAAGAATGTTGAAAATTATAAAAAGGTTGTACAAATAGGTGATTCATAATGAATAAGGAAAAAAATCAAGAGGATATCATTGATATTTTGAAAAGTGCTCAGGAGAAAGTTTCAGGAATTGTTTTACCATCAATGGGCCTTTTAGATAATGAGGAGAGTATCTATGTTGATGGAAAGGAAGTCATCAGCCAAAAAGATGATAAGGAGGAGTAGGGATGTTAAATAGAAAAGGTCAAACTTTGGTAGAATATGTGCTTATTATTTCACTAGTTACGGTTGTTGCTATTGCGGCTGTTCGTATTTTTGGTGGGTATTTGAAGGATTCTATTACAAAGATGAGTTGTTCAATGGTTGGTAAGGAGTATGTTGAAGCAAACACAATTGGTAAAGGATACTGCAAGGGGGATGAGGACAAGTTATTTGAATAGTTTTTGTTGTTGGATTTTTCTTCTTTTGGTTGCTATTCACCGCGTTTTTTTACATTTTTTATAATGATTTAGATTTATAGTCTGATGAATTTAAGGATTATAGCATTACTTTTTTTGATATTTTTGAAAGTGCAAAATAGGCAATTTCTTTAAAATAAAGAATGTAATTGTTGAATTTAGTTGTGAATAGTAACTATTTGGAATTAATTTGTTGTATTTTTTTATAAAAATGATTGTATTTTATTTGGATAATTCGTATAATAAACGTGGTGATGAAAAATGAAAGAAAAAGATAATAATCAAGAAGTTGTTACAAAGATTAAAGATGTTGTTGCTAAAATTCGTCCCTATCTTCAAAATGATGGTGGTGATGTTGAGTTTAAGCGCTTTGAAAATGGTGTTGTTTATGTTAAGTTAGTAGGTGCTTGTTCTAGTTGTCCAATGGCTACTATGACGCTTCAAGAAGGAATTGAAAATGCCCTATTAAACGAAGTGCCTGAGGTAATTAAGGTTATTGGTGAGGATTAGTTCCTCTTTTTTTTATCCACTCAATGGTTTCTATAGGATAGAATTTATTGAAATAATTAAAGATATCTGCCAAATATTGTTCATATTCTTGAATTCTAGATGTTATTTTTGTGACTTCTGATTCATTGATTTTTTCATTTACAATATTATCATATAATTCGAAATAAAAACTTGGATAAAGGACTCTGGCTATTAATAATTGAATTCCGTATTTTGAGAAGTAGTTGTGTTTAAAATAATTGTTTAATTCATCAAAAATCTGGTAGTTATCTTGGAAAAAAGATAATTTTATATATTCTCCAACATCTCTTGCTTTATGATCAATAATAATATTTAGGGGATTGTATAGGGAATAGACACTTTCTTTTATTAGTAATCTGTCATGAGATATGACACCAATATCTGTATTTTCTGGTCTTTCTTTTAGGACTGTTTTGTTGAGATAGCTAATTGCGTTTTCACTAAGACCGATAAAGTAATCAAAATATTCAGATAAGAGAGGGTATTTTTGGTAGTTTTGTTCGTGGTGATATTCTAAATAGTCTATTTTATTTGCCCATAAATTTGCCCAATTTGAACGCATGAGATTGATATCATAATTTGTTTTATAGTTAGATAAATAATAGATTTCTGGTAAAGTAATTGGTTTGTTGATGTTGATATTTATTTTCATTAATAGATAGGGCGTTTGGTTATAATAGGTAATAATTGTATTGGTTTGATTATTTATAATTTCGTTTACTAGAATTCCTGTATTTATCATTTCTTGATTTAATTTATAAATGGATTTTATGTTTTTAACAGAGCTATCATAAATGACAAAATAGTATAATTCTTGTTTTATATAAAAGTAGTAGTAATCAAATATATGGTTTATTTTATTTGGATTTAAGTTGTAATAGTAATTAATAACATTTTTCATAGTTATCCCTCAACTAATTTTATGTTATATAGTTATTTAAATGAAAATATTTTAATGATTTTTTTAGATAGGCATATCCGTTTTAAATAAGTGGGCATATACTATATTTGTAATATGATATTTATTGTTGATATATAATTATATAATTTGTTTTAAGACAGAAATAGTTTAGAGTTTTGATTGAGGAGGGGCTATGTTTTGGCAAAGAAATATGAAAATTTGTTTTTGAAAGTGATGAGTTATTGTCAGTTCCCTAATTATCCTACGGGATGTGAAATTGTTTCTCTATACATTTTATTAAAATATTATGGGATTGATGTTACTTTGGATGATTTGATTAGTCATATTAATCGGGGAAGTATGCCTCACTTTCAGGATTTTGCTTATTATGGTAGTAATCCTGAGAAGTATTTTGTTGGCGATCCTACAACGAAATGTAGTTATGGAGTGTATAATGATCCGATTTGTGAGTTAGCGAATCTTTATAAGGATGGAGCAATCAGTAAAAAAAATTTTCCTGTTTCACAGATTATTCAATTATTAGATGAAAAGAGGCCTGTCATTGCTTGGGTTACTATTCATTTAAAAGATCCTTTTATTAGTGCTATCTGGTTTGATTTGGAGGATGGTAGTAAAATCGAATGGTATAGTGGGGAGCATGCTGTGGTTATTTGTGGTTATACAAATAATGCATTTATTGTTTCTGATCCTTATACTGGTGATATTAGATATTTGGATTATGAAAAATTTGTCCCTGTTTATAAGAAACTAGGGAAAAGAGTAGTTTATTATTAAATTCATGAGGTATTATTTTTAAAATTTGTTTGGTTTTTCTTATTTTCAAATGAGTTATTCTGTTCGTGAAGATTGTTTAGTAGCGTTTTAATTTTATCTATTATTTTTGAGGGATTATTATAAGTTAATTTTATTTGTTGGACTGTTAGATGGTGCGTGCTTACAGTTTAGTCAGATAAAATAAGGAATAAAATGTTGTTTTTATAAAAAATAGTACAAAAATAGCAAAAAAAGTCGAAACGTAGTGAAAAAAATTTATATTTTTCATTAATGGCTATATTTTCAAAATATCAACTTTATCTTTTATTATAAGGATTTATTTGTAATATTCATTTCCTTGACTGAACCTGTAATGGTGTGTAGTTGTGTTGTTATGGAGTTTTGTTGATATTTTAAAAAAGTTTGTTTATAATAGTATTGTTATTTTGCTTTTTATTTAGTTAGTAGAAGATGTATTGGAAGTGATTTTTGGAGATGGAGATTATAAGATTGAATCATACGGGTGAAGGAATTGGCAAGTTTAATGACAAAGTAATTTTTGTTGATAAAACGATACCGGGGGATAAAGTTTTGATACAAAATATTAAAGATAAAAAAAGTTATTGTACTGCTGAAGTGGCGAAATATTTAGAAAGAGGATCTTTTTTTAAGAAAGCTATTTGTCCTTACTATAAAGTTTGTGGTGGATGTCAAATTATGGAGCTTTCTTATCAAAAGCAATTAGAATATAAAATAAATAAAGTTAAAGATATTTTTAAGAAGTATGCTGCTTTAGAGATTAATCCCAATATTGTTGCTTCTGCACGGGAATTTTATTATAGAAACAAAATTACTCTTCAAGTAGAAAATGGGAAAGTTGGATTGTATCAATTAAAAACGAAAAAGTTGATTTCGATTGATAAGTGCTGTTTAGTTAAGGAAAAAATAAATGATATTATTCCTCTGTTTGTGTTTTTAGACTTAAGAGAAGTTAGACAAATAGTTATTAAAGAGTTTAATGAAAAAGTAATGGTTCAGGTGATGGGAAAAGTTAATGAATTTGATTTAATTAGTATTTTAGAAAATAAAGTTTCTTCTATTTATGTAAATGATAAGCTTATCTATGGAATAGCAAAATTAGAGGAAGTTTTGGATGGTATGCATTATTATATTTCGCCAAACTCTTTTTTTCAAGTAAATAAGGGACAAACTATCAATTTGTATAATCAAGTAAAGGAATATTTGGGAAGTGATAATCAAAACATTCTTGATTTGTATTGTGGTATGGCTTCAATTGGTATTTTTGTGAATAAATCAAGTAAACATATTACAGGTATTGAATTGAATTCGTCCTCAATAAAAGATGCTAAAGAAAATATTAAGAGAAATTATTTGGGTAATATTAAGGTGAGTGAGGGGGATGTTGGAAGTTTATTAGAGGTAGAAAATACTTATGATGCTATTATTGTTGATCCACCTAGAAGTGGGTTAGATAAAAAGACGAAAGCAGGGCTTTTGAAAATAAAAAGCGAAAAGATTATTTATGTATCATGTAATCCTATGACACTAGCAAGAGATGTTCATGACTTAAAAGAATTTTATCGGTTAGAGAAAATTAAACTCTTTGATTTATTTCCAAATACTTATCACGTAGAATCAATCGCTTTATTAATTTTAAAATAAGGAAATTTAGATTATAAAATAGATGAAATATTTTGTCTTTAAAAAACAGCAAATAATGAAAAAATAAGAAATATAGCTATTGTAAATGTATTTAAATTTATAATAAAAGCTAAGTAAAGGAGAATTAAAAAATGAATGGAAATAAAATTATTGTTCATACCTTGGTTAAAAGTAATGGGAAATATTTGGTAACGAAACGCTCAAAACAAGAGACGACATATCCTGAATATTGGGATATACCTGGTGGCTTGGCGAATTATGGGGAATTGCCTAAAGACGCAGTAATTAGAGAAACTAAGGAAGAAGTTGGATTAAATATTATTCCAACAAAAATTGTTCATGAAGATAGCAACTATGATAAGGAGAAAGATTTAATTTTTATAAGATTGGTATATCTTTGTGAATTAAATGATGATATTAAAAATATAAAATTACAGGTTGAAGAACACACAGAATATAGGTTAATTAATTCATTAAAAGATTTGGAAGGAGAAAAAGTATCGCCATTTTTAATTGAATTATTTAATAGTGATTTAGAAATTAATTAAAAAATTAAAAATATAAATATTATTCTTTTTGTTATACTTTAAGTATAATCATGATGATTATAGTATTATTATTGACATGAATAGATTAAAGAAAGAAATTAATTCTGAAGAATTAGGTGTTTTAAGTTATTCAGAGGATGATAATAAAGAGGTTGGAATATATACATGAATTTGAATTTAACAGAGTTTTTTTAAAAAGTAGGATTTATTTTGGTAAAAGAAAACATCCAAAAAAAGTTGATGACAATTTTATTGTTTATGTTATTTATACTATTTTAGATGTTGATGAACTAGTTAAAAAATTTATTAATGAATAAAATATTGAGTATTGATAAAAATGGATAGTCATTAGATATATACGCATTTGTCTTAGAATTTGAGATTGCAATTTTGTGATGATAACTATAGAAATCAAAAAAATCTATTAAAAATTATCTTGTTTAATTGAAAATAAAATAGTATAATTTTTATAGAAAAAGAATAGAAAGCAGTAGGTAGTATTAGTATGAAAAAAGAGAAGAGAGATGAGTGTACATTTGATAAAATAACCATGTTAGGAATTTTTGCTCTAGTTATTGTGATAACAGGAATATTTGGATTTTTATATGAATATATCTTTTATTTTTTTAATGGAGGAATGAGGGGCTTTTATTGGCGAGGAGGAAATTTCTTGCCATGGATTAATATTTATGCAACAGGATCAATGATGATTTATTTTTTGACTTATCGGTATCGAAGTAATCCTTTTCTTGTCTTTATCATTAGTTTTATTTCTTGTGGGATATTGGAGTATATCTCAGGACTGGGCATGTATATTATTGGTGATGGCCTAAGATGCTGGGATTATAATCAGGAAATTTTAAATTTTGGCAATATTAATGGTTTTGTTTGTCTAAGGAGTGTAAGTTTTTTTGGACTATCTAGCTTACTTCTTATTTATGGGATTTTTCCACTTTGTTTTCATCTCGCCAAGAAGATGGATAAGAAAACTTTTTTAACCATTAGTTTTACTTTATGCTCTATTATTTTATTTGATGAGTTTTATAATCTCTTATTTGCAAGAATCTTATCTCTTCCAAGAGCAACGGCCATCTATAAAAAATTAGGAGTTCATTTTGTTCATTTTAAATAAAATACTGAAAAAAGCCTCACATCTTGATAAGTATTTTTCTAAAAAAAATCCATAATACTAAAGAAAGGTGGAATGTAATTTGAAGAAATTTTTAAATATTTGTTTGTGTATTTTATTATCTTTTTCTATTATTGGAACAACACTCTATGTATCCTTATCTAATTCTATAACTGAAAAACAAATTAAAGAAAGTATTAAAAAAAATTTATTAACTGGTTTTATTTATGATGAGAGTGGAAATAAAACCGAAATTTTTAATACTATACTAAGATTAACTCCTTTGGATGAAGAAACAGTAGTTAAATTAATGGAGAATGAAACTGCTAATGATATTTTAACAGATATTGTAAATAGTATTTATGATTATAATTTAACGGGGGATGCTAGTTATAAGTACACACCAGAGAGAATCATTCGGTTGGTAGAGAATAATATGGATAAAGTTTTAAAGGAAATCGATTATCCAATTACTGAAAAAGAAAGAGAAGAAACTCTAGATTATGTAAGGACACATACTGACTATATTATTGATACTATTTATAAAACAGATATAGGAGATTATAGAAAATGATAAATATAAGAGAAATATTCAATCCAAGTTATAACTTTATTGGTTTATTGTTTATTGCATTGTTGATTGTCATTATTTTAATGGCTAATAAAAATATAAAATATGCAAGTAAATTAATTGGAAATACCTTTTTAATCTCAGGGATTGTTACTTTATTTCTAGATTTTATTTTATCTCTATTTTTAAAATTAACGCTATCATCTTATTATAAAGTAATAATTGAAGTCATTAGCAATCATGTATTAAAGGAGTGTTTGTATTACTCAATATTTAGTATTGGGCTTGGGATAATTTTAAAAATTATTTTTAAACTAACTTCTTCTAAGAAGGCATAAAAAAAGAAAGAAGGAATAATATGTATTGTACCTCATGTGGGAAGAAAAGAGAACGGGAAGAGAAGTATTGCACTTCCTGTGGAAAAAAATTTGAAGAAAGAAAAGAAGAGTTCCAAGACAAGGAAACAGGACCAAAAATTACCAATTATCAAAGTGAAGTACCCATTATTTTAACAGGTCTTTTATCACTAGTGTTTTTGCTTGTTCCATTTATCTCCATTCCCTTAGCAATAGTTAGTATTGGCCTAGGAATTGTTTATTTTCATAAAAATCATAAATTTAGTATTGGTTCTATTTTAGGAATAATTACAATTATCATTACTATTTTACTCTTTTTAGCGACACTTTTTATTGTTCCTTTATTTAATACGATTACCAATGGAATAGAATTTCCCAAAATAGAAGAAAGAGAAGATAGTTCTTCCGAACATTTTAATCTTACCGATTATAGTTGGCAAGGAAGTGATGAGAGCATTTTAACTTTTGAAGGGAATTCTAGATTTGTTTGGCAAAAAGATAATCAAAATACTTTAGAGGGAAAATATCAAATTTATAATGGAATGGACGTTGTTACTTATATTACAACTCACTTAGAAGATTTTGGCTTAAGTTCTGAGGAAGGAAATGAATATTTTAAGGATAAAAGCAGTAGTTTAGAAAATTATTATTTAATTATTTTATCCACAACCAATGAAACAACTTATTTGTGTGGTGTTTTAGATGATGAAAAAAAGAATTTATCTTTAAAAGATATTAAGACTAAAGAAGAATTTAGTTTTACAATAAAAGAAAGATTAGGTAGTGTTGATATTTAAAAAGTACGAAAAAAAGAATTGTTTTTTAAGAAAATTTTAGCAAATCTGTAAAAAAATTTAATTTTTTCTGAAAAAGTGGTTGTCAAACCAAGAAAAGTGTTATATAATGAACTAGACATCAGCAAAAGATGTTCGTAAAGTTCGATGCCTGAGTGGCGAAATAGGTAGACGCACAGGACTTAAAATCCTGCGAGATTCAAACCTCGTGTCGGTTCAAGTCCGACCTTAGGCACCATTATTTTTGGAGGAATACCCAAGTCCGGTTGAAGGGACTGGTCTTGAAAACCAGCAGGTCGTGAAAGCGGCGCTAGGGTTCGAATCCCTATTCCTCCGCCACTTGTATTTATTATTTATCGCGGGATGGAGCAGTTCGGTAGCTCGTCGGGCTCATAACCCGAAGGTCGTTGGTTCAAATCCAGCTCCCGCAACCATGGTTCGTTAGTCTAGAGGCCTATGACGTCTGCCTGTCACGCAGAAGATCACGGGTTCAAATCCCGTACGAACCGCCATTATGGCTCTATAGCTCAGTTGGTAGAGCAGAGGACTGAAAATCCTCGTGTCACTGGTTCAATTCCCGTTGGAGCCACCATGATGAAATAACCCCTTATTTGATAAGGGTTTTATTTTGCCCAAATGATTTTAGGTACTATTTAGGTACTATTTTCATGTAGTTTATTAAGAGCATTGACTGTGTTGCTCTTTTTTTCTTGCTCTTAAAAATAATAGTTATTGTAATTCAATGAAAAATCTTTTATAATTAAATTAACAATAGGAGGAATATGAATGTCTAAGATAAATAAAAAAAATTTAAGTTTAATCTTTTTAAATATTATTTTTATCTTACTAGTAATTATTTATGGAGTAAATCAAAAAACATATGCCTATCAAGAAAATAATCATTCGAAAGAATATGTTTTAAATCCAGAATGGGTAAAATATACCGCTCTCTCTTCCGAGGAACAAAAAAAGTATGAGGTTGTTCCAGAAAAAATGATTTACCAATATAAAAAAGATAATGAATCAAAGATAAGTTTATTTAGTGCAAATGATGAAACTTATCCTGAATATTATAATTTAAATGATGATGGCTATTCAACACCTCCTGATTATCAAGGAAGTTTAGGAATCTGTTGGGCTTTTTCTGCAGCTAGTTCGATGGAGAGCTATTTATTAAAAAATGGGATTTCTAACATTAAAAATCCAATCAAGTTTTCGGTTCGGCAATTAGATTATGCTAGTGTTCAAAAAGAATATATTACGGAAGGTTTTAATCCTTATCAGATGGCTGAGCGCGTTTATCCAGGAAGCGGGGCTAGACCAAATACAGCCTTCGTTTTAATGTCATCAGGCATCTCTCCTGTTACCACAGAAAAATTTGCCGATTCACTAAGTGATACAGGAAAAAAGAAATTAAATGAAGTCATTAATTTAGACAATGTAGAATATACCGTCGATAGTTATGTAAATTATGGAACAATAGGTGATTATAATAACGAAGAAGAACGAAAATCATGGATAAAAGAAATTAAGAATCATCTTTTCCGTTATGGCTCTGTAGCAGTTTCTGTAAAAGGTTCAAGTCCTTATTCCGCGGGAAGTTGTATTCATGTTAGTAATGATAGTAATAGTTTCCTTGTGAATCAAAATGGAAATTGTAATGAATCAGGAGATGGTGGTCACGCTATGGCAATTATTGGCTATGATGACAATTATACCTATAAGTATTGTCGTCTGTCTTCAACGACTTCTAATGATTTAACAAATTGCGATAATATAGTATCGGGTAAGGGGGCTTTTATTTTAAAAAATTCATGGGGAGATTCTTATCCGTATCCCTACTTAGCTTATACATCTAATGTAAATGCTAGTTATGGGATAACAGGAGTTTCTCTAAAAGACTGGGATATTAATTATGATACAACAAAAGAAAATGAAGGTACTTATGATGCTACTTTAAGTCAAGTAACTTACTATAAAAGCAATAAAATAGTGGAACAATTAAAAAAAGTATCTTTTTATTCTGTTTCATCAAACAACGTTGATTATCAAGTCTATATTCGTACCTCTGAGGAAGAGGAATATCGTTTACTTGGCACAGTAACAACCGATAAGGTCGGCTTAAATAGCCTTAAGGTAGATGATGATATTTTACTAGATGGAAATAAATTTTCAATCAAAATCACATCTTCTGATGGCTATGTAGATAAAATTTATGCTTTTACCAAATTAAAAGACGAAACAGAAGCTTTAAAAATAGATACGGTTATCAAAAATAATCAACAATATGAAATGAATGATTCCACGTTATCTATTTATAGTGTAACGGAAAATATAGCAAACGGAGAAAAAATAGAGTACCAATTATTAGATTCTACAGGAAAAGATATTAGTAATATTTTAAATGTTGATAAAAATTATAATTTAAATCATCAAGTAAAACCTAGCATTCAAATTAGTGGTGTTTTACCATCTGGTACATTAACTTTAAAAACAATCTACAATAATTTAGAAGTAGATAGTGATATGATTAAAGTAAATTCCCTAAAAAACTTATGGTCTGGAGGCAGTGGTACGATTGATGATCCTTACTTAATTAGTGATGTTGAAGATTTTAAAAAGATATTTACTAGTGAAGAATACTTAAAAGTCAATTATAAACTAATAAATGATTTAGATTTTTCTACAACAAGTGATTGGAATTCTGGAGAGATTTCTAATTATCAAGCATTCTCTGGTACCCTAGATGGGGATAATCATATGATTTTAGGACTTAATACAATGAGTAATATTCCTTCATTATTTTATTCTTTGAATAAAGCTGTGATAAAAAACTTGATATTTAGTGAAAGTACAATTCAATCTAAAGAATCAGGTTGGGCAAATTTAGTTGCAATGATGGCCTATGATGCAACTTTAGAAAATATTATTGTAACGAAGAGTGTAAAAATTACCGGGAATGCTTCTTATGCTGGAGGAGTTGTTGGAACTGCATATAATACTAAATTCACAAAAATCGCAAATTATGCTGATGTTAAAACAAATTATGAATATGAAGGAAAGGCCTCTGGAATTGTAAATGTTGGATATGCAATTACTTTAAATGAATGCTATAATTATGGCAATATTGCAGCAAGTAAAAGTATAGCAGCGGGTTTAGTAGCCATCTTAGAATCTGATAATACTAGCGATAGTTTGATTCAAAATAGCTATAATTTTGGAAATATTACATCACTTATGACAGGTGGTGGAATTGTAGGAAAAGGAGAATCTTCTATCATAGAAAATACTTATAATATTTTTTCTAAAAAGTTAGAAAGTAATATTGGAAATATTATTGGTACGTCTTCTTATATGGGGATAAAAAATACCTTTTATTTAAGTAGTTATGGCAATTCTTTAGTAGAAGATGTAAATAATTCTACAACAGAGATTAATGTCATGGGGAAAAAAGAGGAAGAATTAAAAGAAAAAAGTACTTACTTAAATTTTGATTTTGATAATATCTGGGAAATAGAAAATAATAATTATCCAAGATTAAGAAATTTAAATTATACTTATTTAACAGATATAGAATTAACCAAAGAAATTCAACTAGAAGTAGGAGAGGAGAGAGAAATAACCTTATCTTTCATCCCCTCATCAGCAAGTAATACCAAAGTAAAATTAGAAGTTTTAAATCGTGATTTATTAACTCTTGATGAAAATAATAAAATTAAAGCTTTGAAAAAAGGAAATACTTTTTTAAAAGTTTACGCCCTAGATGGTAGTGGTATTATTAAAGAAATTCCTGTCACCATTACTTTAGATGAAGTAAATTTAGAGGACTACGAAGTAATTGAAGATGCTTATTTAAAAATAGGACAAAATTATTCTCCGGAAACTTTTAAAAATAGTATTTATCAAGGAAACAAGTACACCATTCGTCTTTCTAGTCAAAATCCATTTATCGCAACTGGAGATAAAATCAGTATTTTAAACAATAATGAAACTCTAAAACAAGAATATACAGCAGTTATCTTAGGGGATGTTACAGGAAATGGCACGGTTGATGTTGGTGATGTTGCCAAACTATATCAGTATATAAGGGGAGCATTTAATATGGAAAAAGAATTTATGTTAGCGGGAGATGTCTATCATGATAATCTAATCGAATTAAATGATGTCGCTAAACTATACCAATATGTTAGAAAAGGAATAGAAAAATTGGAGGGATAAAAAATGAAATTACTAAATCGAATAACTTTTATATTAATTATCTCTTTTTCCTTTCTTTCACCCATTTATGCAAAAACCACACTTTCTTTACATTGCCCATCCACAAGTACCCTAAATAGTGTCGTAACTTGTGATGTTTCTGCTAATAGTGATACTGAACTTTCGGCAATTAGTACCCGTTTGAAAGTAAGTAGTAATCTAGAATTTGTAGACTTTAAAACAGATGCTAGTTGGCAAGGAATAGGGGATGGAGGAAATATTGATTTATATACTTATCCTAATCAAAAAGGAGAAATAAAACTAGGTCAAGCTACCATTAAAATTCTAAATAATAGCACTAAAACTGGTACCATTTCTCTAGAAAACACTACCGTATATCAAGCAGATTTTAGTGGTACAAAAATAAATAATACTGCCGTAAATATCAAAATATTATCAACCAATAATCATTTATCTAGTTTAACTGTAGATAAATTTGAGCTCAGTCCAAAATTTAATAAAGATACCCTAAACTATACCTTAAGTTTAGATAGCAGTACGGTTTTAATCAAGGCAACTGCTGAAGATGAGACTGCTACTATAAGTGGAACTGGGGTAAAAAATCTTCAATATGGAGAAAATAACTTTGTCATTACTGTCACAAGTGAATCAGGAGATAAAAAAGAATATCACTTACAAATTACTAGACCTAACAAACAAGAAGATAACCTGGACAAAAGTGATGATAATTCTAGTAAGAAGGACGAAGAAATAAAAGAAGTTCCTAAAAATAATACCCAAGGAAGTATAAGTGAATCAGTAACTTCTAATCATAAAGAATCCCAAAATGAAGAGTCAAAAAAGATACCTCTTTTAAAAAGTTTAATCATAGAAGGATATCCAATTGATTTTAAAGAAAATACTTACACTTATTCTCTAGAACTTTTAAGAAAAGAAAAAAGTTTGTCTGTGAAAGCTATTCCTCTAGACGAGAAGACTAAAGTTACTATTTCAGGCAATGATAACTTAGTGTTAGGAGCAAATGAAATCATCATAACATTAGAAAGCGAAGATGGAGGTAAAAATACTTATAAAGTCCTTGCAACAAAAAAGGGAGAGGTTTGCTTAATAAAAGAGTTAAAAATAAAAAATTATCCAATCTCTTTTACTTGTAATAAATATGAATATACCTTAAAAATAAAAGACGAAAGTCATCTAGATATGAATGTTATTCCCGTTAGTGATGATGTCAAAATAAATATTTTAAATAATGATAATTTAAAAGAGGGAAGTATCATTACCGTTTCTGTGGCTAAAGAAAACGATTCATATCAATATTTATTCAAAATAGAAAAAGAAAATCAAAGTAGTCGCAGTATTATGGATAATAAAAAAGAATTCATTTTAATCTCTGTTTTAATTATTGGTCTATTATATTTAACGTTAAGATTTATTTTAAGAAAAAAACTGCGATTCAAGGAAAAATAAAAATTTTTACTATCTAAATAAAATAGATTTATGCACTGACCAAAAAAACACTTCTATAATATATTAAAGTAGAGGTGGTGAGGTTGACAGAAATTAATGTAATAGAATTAACGCATTTAAAAGAGGCAAACATTATTGACATAAGAAGTTTGTATGATTATAGTATAGGGCATATTGATGGGGCAATAAATATCCCTTATTATAATCTCTTAAACAATTACACGCATTACTTAAGTAAGTATTTACTCTATTATATGTATTGTGAAACAGGAGAACAATCAAGAGAAATTGCTATTCGTTTAAATCGTTTTGGATATCATATCATAAACATTACAGGGGGCTATCAAGAATATCTTAATTTTCTATCGAAAAGGTAAGGCTTTTTTCCTTACTTTTTTGCTTTTTAAGCAGGTTGACTCTACTAGTTTAATGTGTTAATATTTTAAGTAAATAAGAGGTGATAAAAATGATTGATGTTGTAAAAGATACCGTTATAGATACTCTAAAATTGCTTCCCTTTTTGTGGATTACTTTCTATTTTATTGAAGTAATTGAACATAAGTATCAAAATAAAAGTAAGAAATTTATCCAAAAATCAGGAAACTTCGGCCCACTTTTTGGCGGCGTTCTAGGCATTATTCCTCAATGTGGCTTTTCCGTTATGGCAACTAATTTATATATTACTAGAATTATTACCTTAGGCACACTAATTAGTATATATCTATCCACTAGTGATGAAATGTTACCAATCTTACTTGCGGAAAATAAAAATATTAAGGACATTCTCTTTTTATTACTAATAAAAGCAATTATTGGGATTATCTCCGGATTTATGATTGATTTTATTGTAAGAAAAAAAGAAGATTTACAAGTAGAAACCATTTGTAAACAAGAGCATTGTCATTGTGAAAAGGGACTATTTTCATCTAGTTTAAACCATACCCTAAATACAACAGTTTTTATTTTTATTACAACATTTTTCATTAATATTCTTATGCATTATTCCCTAGAGGAGTACTTGAAAAGTATTTTTCATAGCCAATCTATCCTAACCCCTTTTTTATCTAGTTTAATTGGATTTATCCCTAACTGTGGTTCTTCTATTATTCTAACGGAATTGTATTTAAACCAAATCTTATCAACAGGAAGCTTAATCGCAGGCCTTCTAACTGGAAGTGGAGTAGCAGTTCTAGTTTTATTTAGAAACAATAAAAATAAAAAAGAAAATTTAACAATAGTAGCCCTAATCTATTTTATTGGAGTCTTTTCAGGACTTATCTTAAACTTACTGGGCATATAAAGGAGAAAAAATGAAACAAAAATTAGAATATCAAAAATATTTAAACCAAAAACAATTCTATGAAAAAAAAGTAAATAAGGTAGCTAGTTTAAGAATGATAGCTTTTCTCGTTATGGTTTTTAGTTTTATCCTAAAGTATTACTATTATAAAGTATTTTGGGGGACCATTTTTATTTTATCTCTAGTTAGTTTTTTTATTCTAGTAATCATTCATGATAAGTATTTTAAAAAATATCACTATTATGCGTCTTACTTAAATATTTTAGAGAACTATCTTCAAAGAGCAAGTGGAGAGTGGAAAAAATTTAAAGATACAGGGGAGGAATTTTTAGAAGAAGAAAATCATTACTTAAGAGATTTAGATGTCCTAGGACAAAATTCCTTATTTCAATATTTATGTATTTGTAAAACTATCGGAGGCAAGAGAAGATTATTTCAAAAATTATCAAACGAGAATCTAGATACGCAAAAATTAGTTGCCACCCAACAGGCAGTAGAAGAATTATCGAAAAGTAAAGAATTTATCATTAATTATCAAATTGCCTTAGCCGAATATCAGAATAAAGCAATTGATTTAAGTACCATCTTTTCGACATATACTAAAGACCAAGCCCAAAATGTTAGGGATTATCTTATCTCGATAATAACAACAATTCTCTTAATTACTTTCTTTTGTTTATCCCTTTTTCATTTTATTAGCGTAAAATACTTCTATGGCTTATTCCTTTTTAATTATCTTATTTCTTTTATGTATAGTTTAATCTATCATCATGATTTTGATAAAATGACCAATCTTGTTAGGTCTTATCACCAAGTTCCTTATCTAGCAAGTATTATCCTAAAAGAAAACTTCAACAGTAAAAAGTTACAAAAAATCCAAAAAGAAGTATTCACTACTAGTGAAATGACCAAAAAAATCAATTTTTTAGATTCTCTAAATAGCATTAAGGATAATCTCTTGTTCAATTTTTTATTTAATGGTTTTTTCTGCATAAACCTAATTTCCCGTTCATACTTTAATCTCTTTTTAAAAAAGGATTTTCCTAAGTTAAAATCAAGTATTCATGATATGGAAGAATTAGAAGCATTAATTAGTTTAGCAACACTTGGTATCTTAAAAGAAAATATATGTATGCCAAAAAAATGGGAAAAGGTGAGTATTGAATTTAAAGAAATTAGACATCCTCTTTTAGAAGAAAATATTTGTGTTGCCAATGACTTTGAAAGTGATGCTGGCGTAAATATTATTACCGGCTCCAACATGGGAGGAAAAACTTCATTTTTAAGAACGATAGGCATTAATCTCATTTTAATGAACGCAGGAACTTTTACCTGTGCCACCTCTTTTTCCTCAGCATACTTTAAAATATTTACTTCCATGCGGATTAACGATGATATTGAAAAAGGAATTTCAACCTTTTATGGAGAACTTTTAAGAATTAAAGAAGCACTATCCTATTTAGAAAAAGGAAATATGATTGTTTTAATTGATGAAATATTCAAGGGAACCAATTATCAAGATCGAATTTATGGTGCTAAAAAAGTTATTCAAAGATTACAAAACAAGCAAGTCATTACCCTTCTAACTACGCATGATTTTGAACTTTGTGATGAAAAAAATATTAAAAACTATCATGTCAAAGAATATTACGAAGGAGATAAAATTCAATTTGATTATAAAATAAGACCAGGAAAATGTACGAGTACAAATGCTAAGTACTTAATGGAAAAATTAAATATTATTTAAAATAGCACCCTTATGATGCTATCTTTTTAATTAGTCAAAATCTCTATTCGTATTTTCCAATTAAAAAAATAAGATATTCTTTTTTCAGTATTTATAGTATAATAAAAATACTTAAGGAGGAACTTACGTGAAAGAGAAGTATTATGAATTTACAACGACATTTGCTATGGGAATCATTTTCTTATTTGTAGGAATGATTTTAGCGATTGGAAAGGATGAACTTTACCAAAGTATCATTTCTACCATTATCTTTCTTTTGTGGGGGAATGCTTTTGTCCAGTTGGTTCGTCTTTATTTCAGACATCAAAGTAAGGAGAAAAAGAGAAAGGCTTTATCTTCATGTTTGTTTCATCTTATTCTTTGTCTATTTTTTGCTATTCTGCCTGATTTTATTTTTGGTCTTGCACCGATTCTTTTTGCTATTTATTTGACTATTTTAGGGATTAGTCAGTATATTATGGGATGTTTAGAAATTAGAACTCATGAAACTTTTGGTGTTCGTTATTTTTTGCTTGGATGTATTTATTTGGCTATTGCTATTCCTATTATTTTATCTCCTTTGGGAAAATTAGAGAATTTTCTTATGTGTTTGGCTATTTATGCTATATTTTTGGGGTTATCTTTTATTGGAGATGCACTTATTCAAATTATTCCTGTTAAGACGAAGGATAAATATAAACGAAAAATTAAAATAACTTTACCTAAGGTTGTAGAGGCAATTATTCCTTATGCTGTTATGGTGGATATTAATCGAAATTTAGAAACGTCTTTTTTTAAGGAGGGATCTTATCATCAAGAAAGAGATGATATGGTTAATTTAGATATTTTAATTCACACTTCAAACTGCGGGGTAAATCGTGTTGGGCATATTGATATTTGTTTTGAGGATAAGGTTATTACATATGCTAATTATGATGAGGGAAGTAGATTTGTTGGTGAGTTATTTGGTGATGGGGTATTGGCGATAGTAAAGGGGAAGAAAAGATATATTAATTTTTGTATTGATAATAGTAAGAAGACTATTTTTGATTTTGGTATTCATTTAACGGAAAAACAAAGGAAAAAGGTGGCATCTCGGATAAAAGAATTATTGAAAAATACTTATTCTTGGGATCATAAAAGGGATAAAAATTATCGTGATGGAAAAACTTATGCTGCTAAGCTTTATAAAAGAACTTCTGCTAAATTCTATAAATTTAAATCGGGAAAATATAAAACTTATTATGTTTTGGGAACGAATTGTTGCTTTTTGGTGGATGATATTATTGGTAAGAGTGGGATGGATATTCTTTCTATTAATGGATTGATTACGCCGGGAACTTATTACGATTATTTGAATAGAAAATTTAAGGGGAAAAATAGTAATATTATTTATAAAGAAATTTATAATAAGGATAGAAGGGCGTGATGATATGATGAAGCAGAGCACTTTATTGGAAAATTATTATAATAAATTTAATGAGGATAAGCGATTAGATACTAGAAGGGGACAAGTAGAATTTATCACAAATTTAAAATATATAGAGGAATATGTCCCTGTTGGAGCAAGAATTTTAGATGTTGGTGCTGGTACGGGAAAATATAGTTTGTATTTGGATGGAAAAGGTTATCGAGTAGAGGCAGTTGAATTAGTTAAGCATAATTTAAATGTAATTAAGCAAAAAAATCCAGTATTAAAAAGTTATTTGGGCAATGCATTGGATTTATCTTTTTTAGAGGAAAATACTTATGATGCTGTTTTACTTTTTGGTCCAATTTATCATTTGAAGAAAAGAAGTGAACAATTAAAAGCAATTGAAGAAGCAAAAAGATTGTTAAAACCAAATGGACTTCTCTTTATTTCTTATTGCATGAATGAGTATGCAATTATTACGCATGGATTTAAGGATGGAAACATTTTAAAGTCCATTGCTTCTGGAATGATAGATCTGGATTTCCATATTTTAGAAAAAGGAAATGAACTATATGATTATGTTCGATTAGAGGATATTGATTATATTTTTGAACAATCACATTTGAAGCGAATGAAAATTATTGCTTCAGATGGAGCAAGTAGCTATATTAAAGATACGTTAAATAAAATGGATCAAAGTACTTTTGAAGTATTTTTAGACTATCATTTAAAAACCTGTGAAAGAAAAGAACTCTTAGGAGCATCTACCCATATTTTAGATATTTTAAAAAAATAGCCCTAACCTAGTTGTTTATATTAAGTACAAATTCCTCTTTTTCATAAGATACACTAGAAAAGGAGGAATTTAGATGTTTTATAATGATACTATGGGACGTGATGATTTAGATATTAACATCACGAATCAAAATGTAAATACCAATACAAATGATAATATGAATTATAATGAAGTAGGAGGATATGACATGATGCCTATGCAGGGAAGTGTTATGAGTCCGATTGTAGAACCAGGCAGAGAGAGAATCGTAAATAGAACTTTTGTTCATGAAGTACCACATGTATGTCCAATTAATACAAGAATTATTAATAATCATATTTACCGTCATACTTATCAACCAAGATATACTTGCTGTGAGGAAAATGTTGTTACTCAACAACAATGTGGTTCATGTTGCTGCTTTAAATAAGGTTCTTTGTCAAGTAGTGTTGGTGGAACCAAAAACTAATGATAAATGAACTTTGTGAGAGAGCTAAAATTCAGCT
>CAKPBH010000022.1 GCA_934140355.1 uncultured Bacilli bacterium
CTGGTATGACTCACTTTTATTTTAATAAAAATAGTGTAAGTGATTTTACTCACCAACACTATTTATTATAGAACCCTTTTTTTTGATATAATTTAGTAGAATGTGAGTGGATTAGGATGGTGATTAAGTTATGAAAAAAGTGGTTGTTTTAGGTGGCGGCACAGGGTTATCTACCTTACTTCGAGGATTAAAATTATTTCCGGTTGATATTAGTGCTGTTGTTTCTGTTTGTGATGATGGACAAAGTACGGGAAGGTTACGAGAAGAATTTAATACTTTTGCTGTTGGTGATATTCGTAAAGTGATTGCTTCTTTATCGGAGACAGAACCTTTATTTGAGGAACTGTTGAATTATCGTTTTCATACAACGAGCGATTTGAATGGGCATACGGTTGGTAATCTTTTATTAACGGCACTGGGAGATATTGCAGGAAATATGCAAGAAGGAATTGAGACGATTGGTAAGGTTTTAAAGATTAAGGGTAAAGTTTTGCCAGTTACTTTAGATAGCCCTACTTTAGTTGCTGAGACAAATGAAGGAGATATTGTTGTAGGTGAGCATAATATTACAGAGTGTCATAAAGTCATTCGTAGGGTTTATTATGATAATGAGGTTGAAGTAAATCCTCGAGTTATTCGGGCTATTGAAGAAGCTGATTTAATTGTACTTAGTATGGGAAGTCTTTATACTAGTATTATTCCTGATTTGTTGAGTAAAAATTTAATTGATGCAATTGATAAATGTAAAGCTAAGATTATGTATGTTTGTAATATGATGACGCAACCTGGGGAAACTGAAGGTTTTTGTGCTAGTGATCATGTGCGTGTATTAGATAGTTATTTAGGAAAGAAGAAGATATCAGTTGTTGTTGCTAATACAGGAGAGATTCCTGATGAAGTTGCTAAGAAATATGCTACTGAGGAACAAAAAGATCCCGTTATTTTTGATAGAGAGAATTTAGGGGATGTTGAAGTGCTTGCTAAAGATTATGTTACTGTTGTTCAGCATGTTATTCGCTATAAACCGAATAAATTGGCGTTAGATATTTATGGTTATTTATTGGAGCAAGGAGAATAGAGATGTCATTTACAGCAACGATTAAGGAAGAAGTTACGAGAATTGATGAAAATATTGTGGAATCTTTAGCAGAATTATCTTGTATTATTAGAAATAATGCTTCTATTGATGAAAGTATCGTTATTACGGTAGAGAATAATGCGGTTGCGAGAAGAATTTTTCGGTTGATTAAGAATATTTATGATGTAACACCTATTATTACGGTGCGAAAGAGATATAATTTTAATAATAATTTTAGTTATATTTTAAAAATTAGGCAGAAAGTTAGCTTTATTTTAAAGGATTTATCTATTGTTATTGATTCAGTGTATCAAAATATTCCTAAGAATTATTTAATTAATGATGATGAGTGTATTCGGGCTTATTTGCGAGGATTATTTATTGCAACGGGGAGCATTAATGATCCTAAAACTTCGCGGTATCATTTAGAATTTATTGTAGACAATAGAAAGTACGCTGATTTTATCTCGGGGCTTTTAAATAAGTATCAGTTAAATAGTAAGGTCATTAAGAGAGAGAAGAATTATATGGTCTATATTAAGGAAGCAGAAAAAATATCTGATTTTCTTAGAATTATTCATGCTTTTTCTGGAGTTATGTATTTTGAGGATATTAGAATTTATCGAGATCATAAAAATATGACGAATCGTCTTAATAACTGTGAGCAAGCAAATATGGATAAGATTTTTTTGACGGCAGCTAAACAACTTCATGATATTGATATTTTAGAAGAACATGATTTATTTGATGTGCTTGATGAGAAAATATTAGATGTGATTCAATATCGAAGAGAGTATCCTGAGAGTTCATTGCAGGAACTTAGTGAGATTATGAGTCATGAGTTGGGATATCCGATTACTAAGTCGGGATTGAACCATCGGTTTAGAAAGATTCGGGAAATGGCAAATCAAATTGTGAAACAAAAATAAGTTAGATAAAGTAAGTTAAAGGTTTTTAGGAAGATTTTTATTTGACATATTTAGAATATTATGGTAGAATTTTAAATGTTTTAAGGACCTCGAGTTGTTTACTCAACCGCACTGAAAAGGTTTATTAAAGTATTACTATACTACCTTTAAGGCGAGTCTTAATCCAAATATATTTTAAGGAGGTAAGAAGATGAAAGCAATTATTGAAACTGGTGGAAAACAATATTCTGTAGAAGAAGGTTCTATTATCTATGTTGAAAAATTAGATGTAGAAGAAGGAAAAGAAGTTGTTTTTGATAAGGTACTTATGGCGAATGGTGTTATAGGAAATCCTTATGTTAAGAATGCTACTGTTACTGGTCGTGTTGTTAAGAATGGTAAGGGTAAGAAACTTAGAATATTTACTTATAAGCCTAATAAGACTAGTACAAGAAAGACACAAGGACATCGTCAACCATATACTAAAGTAGAAATTACTAAAGTTAAATAAGGTTATGATTAGAGTTTGTGTAAGACAGAAAAAGGATTTTGTTCTAAAGGTTCAATTTTTTGGACATGCAGATTATGATGTTTATGGAAATGATATTGTTTGTGCAGCGGTATCTGCTACTTATTTTTGTAGTGTGAATGCGTGCTATTTGTTTCATGAGGAGTCTATTTTGGTAGAATCTTCTCATGATGTACAAACGATTTTAGTCATGGATGATGATGCGAATGTTCAAAAAATACTTATCAATATGATTCATTGTTTAGAGAATTTAGAAAAGAAATATCCGAGAAACATCAAAATAGATAAGGAGGAAGAGTAATGTTTAAATTTTTAGAATTTGATATTCAATTATTTGCACATAAAAAAGGGCAATCTTCAACTAGTAATGGTCGTGACTCTGCTGGTAGAAGATTAGGCGCTAAAGCTAGCGATGGTGAATATGTTACAGCTGGTTCTATTATCTATCGTCAAAGAGGTACTAAGATTCATCCAGGTAATAATGTTGGAAGAGGTACTGATGATACTTTATATGCTAAAATGAATGGATATGTAAAGTATGAGACGGTAGGAAGTAAGAAGAAACAAGCTAGTGTTTATGAAACGAGATCGTAAAAAAGGTACTTTAGGGTATCTTTTTTTTTTGCTTTGGGATATAATATAAACAACTAAGAAAGGGGGAGTTATTTTGCTTTTTTATGTTATTGCGATTATTTTATTATTTTTAATTGTTAATTATTTAGAAAAGAATTTGTATTATCAGTTTCTTCATGAGTTAATTTTAATTTTAATCTATTTTCTTTTTATAGGAGGAATATTTAATCTTGTTCATGTTTCTACTTATTATTTATATACGATTATGTTGTTTGTTTCTATGATTGAGATTATGCTTTTATATTATAAGGAACTTAATTCTAGTAGAAATCCTTATTCTTTTTATCGGTATCTTTTCTTTGTTTTGGCTGTTTATTTGTTAAATAGAGGGTTTATTGATAAATTAGATTTTATTTTTCCTACTTTGGGGGAATTAAAAATACTGATATGGATTATGGTTTTATTTTATTTACATTGGTATTTTAAAAAATTTTTGCGTGATAAAAGAAATAAGAGAATGATATCTTTGGTTAAAGATGATTATTTGATGATACAATATGTTCATTTGAAAAATACTTATGGGAAATTTATTCGTCCTTTGGATAAGAGTAATCAAAGTCTTATTTATGCTATTCTTTTATATGAGGTGAATAGAAGACCATTTATATTAAGAAAGATGGATATTGTTTTATATCGATTGGATGGACTTTCTCGAAAATTTGGGGTTATGCAGATAAAGTCTAATAAAGTTATTAGTGATGAGGAGAGTATTAAGAGAGGAATTAAGAAAATTGATATGATTAGTAAGAATTTAAAGGGAAAGATGAATTTGAATGAAAGAAGAAAAGTTATTTTAGAGAGGTATCATTATCGTAAAGGTGAAGTGGAGAATATTTTAAATATTTACAAGAGAGTTCTTTTGTTTGAAAAGAGATAATATGAAAAAATACTTAATTTATGTTTATTTAAATTAGAAGGATAAATAGATTTAAGTATTTTTCTTTTTGTAAAAAATACTTTTAAAGAATTGTGCTTATTAGAAAAATATATTATAATGTTTATAGTAGAAAAAGGGTGATTTGTTTGTGAAGACGATAGGAAATTATTTCTTGAATAAAGATAATGATGGGGTATGCGTTAAGGAGAATGTTATACAGGGCGAGCGATTTCGGTTTACGTTTCTAACGGAAAGATTGGTTAGGTTGGAGTATAGTCCTAGTGGAAAGTTTGAAGATAGGGTTTCGCAGCGGGTTATTTTTAGAAATTTTCCGAAAACTAAGTTTACTATGACGCAAACTAATACGTTAATTCAGGTGGTAACGTCTTATTTTACTTTAAATTATGATAAAAACAAGCCTTTTTCAGGAAGTAAATTAGCACCAGAAATTAACTTGAATGTTCATTTGAATGGAACTGATAAAGTTTGGTATTATCGTCATCCTGAAGCTAGAAATTTTGGGTCTATTGGTTATTCTTTGGATGATTTTCGAGGAAAATTGAAACTTAGTAAGGGACTTTATTCGACGGATGGTTTTTGTACTTTGGATGATAGTAGTTCTTATGTTTTGGATAGTGGTAGTAAATTTGTTAAAAGAGAGAAAGGGAATATTGATCTTTATTTATTTATGTATCGAAAAGATTTGGGGCGATGTTTGCAGGACTATTATCAGTTAACGGGATATCCGTCTTTGGTACCAAGGTATGCGCTTGGAAATTGGTGGAATAAAAATTATGATTATTCTAAAGAAGAAATTGCAACTTTGTTTCAAACTTTTCATGATGAGGAAATTCCTATTAGTGTATTTTTTCTGGGGGATAAATGGCATTTAGATGGGGATCCGTTTTCTCCTTCTCAGCTTAATTTAATGGAGTTAAAGCAGTTATGTAATCACTATCATAAGAAGCTTGCTCTTACTCTTTGTCCTAGTGATGTTGTTAAACAGGGGACAAATACTTATCAAAGTTTACTTAATGTTTTAAATAAAATAGATGGTGATTATTCGTTTTTGCCACTTGATGCTTCTAAGATGGATTTGTATGCAACGTATGGATATCGAAATTTTATTTCTTTGGGGGTTGATGCTGTTTATATTGATTATAATCATTCTAAAGATACGGTTAGTTTGGCTTTATTTAATCATTATTTGTCTGCGATGTATGGAATTCTTCTTAATAAAAGGGGAGTTGCTTTATCGAGAAATAGTGCTTTAGCTCCTCATCGTGATAGTGTTATTTTTACGGGATGTACTCGTGTTGATTGGGAAACATTATCTATTTTGCCTTATTATCAAATGTCTGCTTCTAATAGTGGAATTAGTTATGTGGCTAGTGCAATTGGGGGATATTATGGTGGAATTGAAACTTTTGAGTTATATATTCGTTATATTCAATTTGGAGTGTTTAGTACATTTTTGATTTTAGCTAGTGATTATTCAAAGTATTATAAGAGGGAACCATGGAGATGGGATGTTGCAGAGGCGGGAATTATCCGTAAATATTTGAAGATGAGATATTATTTGTTGCCTTATTTATATACAGAGAGTTATATTTATTCTAGAAGTGGAAGTCCAGTTATTCAACCACTTTATTATAAATATCCTAAAATTTATGATGAACCATTGTATCGAAATCAGTACTTTTATGGTAGTGAGATGTTGGTTTGTCCGATTACTAAGCGGAAAAATTTGGTGATGGATAGAGTGGTTCAGAGGATGTTTATTCCAGAGGGCGTGTGGTATGAATTAGAGAGCGGTAAAAAATATATTGGAAATAAATATTATATGAGCTTTTATAAAGATGAGGATTATCCTGTTTTTTGTAGGGAAGGGGCAATTGTTCCTCTTTCAATGGAAGAGAGCACAGAATTACCTGTTAGTATGGAGATTCTTGTTTTTCCTGGTTCGGATGGTAGTTATTTGATGTATGAGGATGATGGAATTAGTTTGAATTATAAAAATGGTAGTTATGCTCTTACGGAATTTTTGTTTCATTATACAATGAATAGTTATGAATTGGTGATTCAAAATAAAGGAAATCCTGGATTAATTCCTCCCAATAGAAATTATAAAATTCGTTTTAAAAATACAAAAAAGGGAGATGTTTCTGTTTTGGTTGGGGAGAAGCCAGTGAAAAGTCGCTCGTATAATGAGAAGAATGATTTTATTGTTTTATTAGATAATATTCCAACTAGTAGTTCGGTTAGGGTTGTTTGTAGAAGTGAAGGCGTTTTGATTAATTCAATGGAGAGATTAATTAATGATGATATTCGGGGAATATTAGAAGATTTGGAAATTGAGACGCTGTTAAAGGAAAAAATTGATGCTATTTTATTTAGCGATTTACCTGTTCGAAAGAAAAGAATAGCAATTCGTAAGTTAAAAAGAGCTGGATTAGAACCAAAATTTATTAAAATGTTTTTAAATTTGCTTGAATATATTAAAACTGTTTAGTATAATAGTTAAAAATGTTTATGAAAAAAGTAGTAGTAAATATAGATTAATTTAGAGAGCAAGTGGGTGGTGAAAACTTGTTTGGTCTGTTTTATGAACTTGTTTTTCTAGTTGCTTATGATTTAAGTCGGGTAAAAGCCGTTATCCAAATTAAGTGAAAAATGAGGATGGTACCGCGTTTAGACGCTCCTTGGGTGGGGGTAATTCTAGGCGTGGTTTTTTGATAAAGGATGTGGTATGGTGGATATTTTGTTTGAATATTTGGTTGTATTTGTAGCGGTATTTGTGATGAATTATTTTATGTTTATTCGGGGAAAGAAGAAATATGATAAGAATAAGATTCCTACAGAATTGCTTTATTTGAAAAGGGTTTATCATGTTGATGTTGCTAAAATTGATTATGGTAAGTTTGTGGTTACTTATAGTTTGATTAATACTTTTATTATTGCAACGATTTATATCATTATTATGTATTTGGTTGATGCTATGATATTTAAGCTTATTATTGGTTTGGTACTTTTGGTATTAATGATTATTATTTGTTATGGTTTTTTAGCAAAATATTATTTATGGAAAGAGAGAGATAGATGATGTATAATTATAAACAAATTGAGAAAAAGTGGCAGAAATATTGGAAGGAAAATAATACTTATGTTGTTTCTAATGATATCTGTTTGGACAAAAAGAAGTATTATATGTTAGTGGAGTTTCCTTATCCTTCTGGTGTAGGGTTGCATGTTGGTCATGCGAGGGTATATACGGCTAGTGATGTGCAAGCTAGGTTTAAGCGGGCACTTGGTTATAATGTGTTGTTTCCTATGGGATGGGATGCTTTTGGTGCTCCAGCGGAGCAGTATGCAATAAAAAATCATATTCATCCGAAAATGGCTGTTTTGGAAAACATTAAAGTTTTTAAGGGACAAATGAAGTCACTTGGGTTATCGATTGATTGGTCAAGAGAGTTTTCGACAACTGATCCTGAATATTATAAGTGGACGCAGTGGCAATTTTTGCAATTTTATAAAGCGGGTCTTGCTTATAAGGATGAGAAGGAAATTAACTGGTGTCCTAAATGTAAGACTGGTTTATCAAATGAAGATGCACAAGGTGGTGTTTGTGAGAGATGTGGTTCTAGGACAGAGAAAAAGTTAAAGAATCAGTGGTTACTTAGGATGAGTAGTTATGCTGATAAACTTTTAGATGGATTAAAGGATACGAATTTTTTAGATAAAGTTAAAACGGCTCAGATTAATTGGATTGGTAAATCAGAGGGGGCTTTAGTTAAGTTTCATTTGGATGGTACAGAAGATGATTTAGAAGTTTTTACGACAAGATGTGATACTTTATATGGTGTTACTTTTATGGTAATTAGTCCGGAACATCCATTTTTAAAGAAGTATTTGGATAAGATTGCTAATAAAGATGAATTAGAGAAATATCAAAAGGAAGCGGCTTTAAAGAGTGAAATTGAAAGAACGGACGCTACTAAGGAGAAAACTGGTGTTTGTTTAGATGGATTAGAGGCTATTCATCCTCTTACTGGAGAGAAATTGGCAATTTGGGTCAGTGATTATGTTCTTTCTAATTATGGTACTGGAGCTGTAATGGCAGTTCCGGCTCATGATGAGAGAGATTATGCTTTTGCTAAAAAATTTGGCATTCCTATTCTTCCGGTTATTGCTGGTGGTGATGTTTCGACGGAGGCTTATACTGGGGACGGTGTTCATATTCATTCTTCGTTTTTAGATGGGTTGGATAAAGAGGAAGCGATTTCAGCTATGCTTAAATACTTAGAAGAGAATCATCTTGGCGAAAGAAAAGTGAATTATCGACTTCAAGATTGGATTTTTTCAAGACAAAGGTTTTGGGGTGAACCAATCCCAATGATTCATTGTGATAAATGTGGTTGGGTTGAGGTGCCTGTTTGTGATTTGCCGGTAGTACTTCCAGATGTATCTAGTTATGAGCCTACTGATGATGGAGAAAGCCCTCTTGCTAATATTACAGATTGGGTAAATACAACTTGTCCTAAGTGTGGTGGAGTTGCGAAAAGAGAGACAGATACGATGCCTAACTGGGCTGGTTCTAGTTGGTATTGGTTAAGATATATGGATCCTAAAAATAGTCATGAATTTGCTAGTATGGATGCAATGAAATACTGGGGAATGGTTGACTTATATGATGGTGGTATGGAGCATGCGACAAGACATTTATTATACGCTAGGTTTTGGAATATTTTCTTACATGAGCAAGGATTAGTTCCTTATAGCGAGCCTTTCTTAAAAAGAATTAGTCATGGGATGATTCTTGGTGAAGGTGGAGAAAAGATGAGTAAGAGTCGTGGCAATGTGGTTAATCCTAACGACATGGTAAGAGATTATGGAGCTGATGCTTTAAGGGTATATGAGATGTTTATTGGGGATTATACAAAAGATGCTACGTGGAGTGAAAATGGATTAAAAGGTTGTAAGAAATTTTTAAATAGAATTTGGAATTTACAGGATAAGTTGAATGATGATTGTGAATATAGTAAAAATATAGAGAATTTGATTCATAAAACGATTAAGAAAGTAACAAATGATATTGAAACATTAAATTATAATACGGCAATATCAGCATTAATGATTCTTTTGAATGAAATGGATAAAGAGAAAGAAATCTCTAGGGGGGATTATCGAATCATTTTACATTTGTTAAATCCGTTTGCCCCTCATATTACGGAAGAATTGAATGAGATTTATCATTTGGGAGATGAATTTTCAAGTAGCTCTTGGCCTCAATATGAAGAGGAAAAGACCGTTTCTCATACTTTAAAGATTGGGGTACAAGTAAATGGAAAATTAAGATCGACAATTGAGGTTGTGAAAGATACTTCAAAAGATGAGTTGGAAAAGTTAGCTATTTCAGAAGAAAATGTACAAAAACATATTGAAGGAAAGAAAATTGTTAAGGTTATTGCTATTCCTAATAGGATTGTTAATATTGTTGTAAAATAGTAAAAAATGGGTTTTTAAATTTATAAATCTAGAAAAAAGTTTCTTTGAATTTGGGGGTGTCTGAAAATAATATCTAAATTTTTAGATGTTGTTTTCATGTCTTATAATTATTTTAAAGTAAAACTTGAAATATCATTAAAATTTAAAATTTTGTAGTAACTACTTTAAATCTAGGTTTCTTTAAATTCGAAGAGAGAGAAAAAATGGTTCAGAGGTGGACTGTTTTTTTGTTTGTCAATTTAAAATTTTTTTAATCGTTTATTCCTAATTATTATGTTTAAAGGTGAGAGAGGAAGAGTTTTCAAAAAGAGTTCAAATTTTTCTTCGTTTTGTTTAAATTTATTTTTCTTTTGTTAATACTTCAAACTTTAAAATAATTTTTTGAAAATAATAAGCGTGTTTTTTTTAGGTTGGCGTTTGTTTTTATGTATTTAAGACTTTTATTTGCATATTGGTTAAGTAGCAAGATAATTTTTATTTCTTTGGTTTCTTTGTGTGATTATTTTCGTTAAAATTTCTTTTCGACAATGTTTTTTGAAATGAGCTTATATATTAATATTGGGTGATATTGTGGCGTATAAAAAGATGAGTTTAAAGAATCCAAAAAAGGCAAAGAGGAGAAGAAAAATTAAGTTTCTCTTTTATTCAATTTTTATTTATTTAAGTTTTTCTTATACTTTTTACTATTCTGTTCGAAATCAAAAAAAAGTTTCGAATGAGGAATTTATTAATTTGTTGGTTACTACCGGTAATGCTAATATTTTATCTCATTATAAGGCGACTAATTTGGTGAATGCAACGATGAAATTTTTGTTTGGTATTGATTTTCGTCATCCTAAAACAATTTTAAATAGTAGTATTTTAAAGTATGGTAGTTTGGATGATGAGAAGACAAAGACAATTAATTTAGAATATAATGATGATTATAGTAATATGGATGAATTGAAAAAGGTTAGTGATTATATTCGTGATCCTAGTCCAAAAAATATGGATAATCCCATTATTTATATTTATAATTCTCATCAATTAGAAAATTATAGTAATGATAATTTAGATATTTATGGGATTACTCCGAATGTGATGATGGTTAGTTATGTTTTACGAGAAAATTTAAGTAAATTGGGAATTTCGTCTTTGGTTGAGGAGGCTAATATGAGTGAAATATTGTCTTCTAATGGTTGGAATTATTCTTATTCATATCAAGCTTCTAGAAAATTAATGGAAGAAAAAAAGAAAAAATATCCTACTTTAAAATATTTTATTGATTTACATAGGGATAGTGTGGATAAAGAATATACTACAGTTTCTATTCAAAATCAAAGTTATGCTAAAATCTTGTTTGTGGTTGGTAAAGATTATTCAACTTGGGAAAAGAATTATCAGTTGGCAGTTACTTTAAATAGTTTATTTGATAAGTATTATCCTGGGCTTTCTAGAGGAATTATGTTAAAAACTGGGATTAAGGTGAATGGGGTGTATAATCAAGATTTTGATTCAAATACGCTATTATTTGAGGTTGGTGGTACAATGAATACGGTTGAGGAAGTTTATCATACATCTTCAGCAATGGCGGATGTTTTAGGAAAATATCTTAATGGAGAAGAAAGATGAAGTTAGGAAAGGTAATGAAATATATATTTTTAATATTTTTGTTTCTCTTTTTTGGAGCATATTTGATTGAGAAAACGGGATATTATGAATATAATTTACAAAGAAAGAAAAATTTGACTACGGAGCAAATGAAGCAATTTGAGCGTGATGTAGCGGCGGGAAAAAAGGTAGATTTAAATCATTATTTAGAAAGTACAACGGTTGATTATTCTAATTCTTTAACAAGATCTACTGTGGAAATTAGTTTAAAGGTGAATAAGTGTTTAAAAGTATTTTTGACTGATGGTTTTAAAATATTTGAAAAATTTATTAAGTAATACCTTTTGTTTTTTTACTTTACATTAATGTGTCTATTGTTAAGAATCATCCTTACATTTCTAGACTTTATTTTTTAGAAGTGTTACGATAGAAGGCAAGAGAAAGGTGATAAGCGATGAAAAATAAAAAAAAGAAAAAAGTAGGTGTTACGTATAAAATTGTATCTTTCTTTCTTTTGTCTTTGAGTATTTTCTTTTTAGCTAATTTAATTTATTTGAACGTTTTGAGTGATGTTTATTTAATTTTAGTAGTGGGGTTGGTTCTTGTTATTGATGGTTTTTTATCAATGATGATGCTTTTTGGAAAAAGAAAAAAACTTGGCTGTTTTTTAGGAATTATTTTTATTCTTGTTTTTTCTTTGTTGGATTTTTATCTCGGAAAAACGACAGGATTTTTAAGTAGTTTAAATAAAAATTATAAAACTTATAATTATTCTGTATTAGTGTTAAAGGATAGTTCTTATAAAAAAATGAAGGATATTCTTGGAAAAAATTTGGGATATTTTGATAGTGGTACCGAAGATGCAAAAGAAGCTTTAGAGAAGGTAATGACGAAGGAAGAGCTTGTTTCTAAAAAATATGAGGATACAGAATCTATGGCGAATGCTCTTTTGGATAAAAAGGTTGATGCTATTTTGATTGAAAATTCTTATCTTGATATTTTAAATGAAAATTTGGCTGTTGATGGTAAAGGCTTTGGAGAATTGACTCGAAAAATTTATGGGTTTACAATTGTGAAAAAGGTAAGTGATATTGCAAAGGATACTAATGTTACTAAAACACCGTTTAGTGTTTATATTAGTGGTATCGATACTTATGGAGAAATTTCTAGTGTTTCTAGAAGTGATGTTAATATGGTTGTTACTGTTAATCCGTCTACTCAACAAATTTTACTTACTTCTATTCCAAGGGATTATTATGTAAAGTTGCATGGAAAAAGTGGGTATCGTGATAAGTTGACGCATGCTGGGTTATATGGTACGGATATGTCTATTCAAACTATTGAGGATTTGTTGGATATTGAAATTAATTATTATGTTAAAGTAAATTTCAGTAGTGTTGTGGATATTGTAAATGCCATTGGTGGTGTGAATGTTTATTCAGACTATACTTTTACTTCTATTGATAATTATCATTATACCAAAGGATACAATCAAGTAAATGGAGAGGAAGCTTTATCTTTTGCCCGAGAGAGAAAGGCCTTTGCAACGGGAGATCGTCAAAGAGTGAAGGATCAGCAAGCTTTGTTAAGGGCAATGTTTGATAAGTGTACAAGTAAGGCGATTATTACTAAGTATAGTAAATTATTAGATTCTATTCAAGGAAGTTTTGTTACTAATATGAAAATGTCAAGATTAACGTCTTTAATTAAGTTACAACTGTCTAAAAATTATGATTGGAATATTGTTACTAATAGTTTAAATGGTAGTGATGCTAGCAATTATACTTATTCGGCACCTTCTACTAAAGCTTATGTGATGGAGCCAACGGAGGAGAGTGTTGATTATGCCCATGAGTTAATTTTAAAGGTCATTAATGGTGAAAAACTTGATAAGGAAGTTGTGGAAGCAGATGCTAGTAAGGCTAATAAAGTGACTAAGGGAAGTACCTCTACAAATGATAGTACTCAAAATAATAGTAATCAAAATAATGGTGGTCAAAGTAATAATCAAAAAGAAACAGAATCAAATACTAAGAAAGAACTTTCATTAAAGTTAGGTAAGAGTGTAGTTAATTATGATAAAAATGTGGATTCTTCTTTTACTTATTATGGTTATACGTTGACTTATGGTAATAAAGATGTAACAAATAGTAGTGGAATTAAGGAAACTTTTATTATTAATGGAAAAAGTTATGATAATTATAAAGATTTGGTGGCATATGTAAGTGCTTTATCTGCTGGTCATTATACTATTACTTATGAAATTGTATATCAGGGGATAATTGCAAAGAATACTCAACAGGTGGTTATTGTTGATGAAGAAAAAGTAATTGATTCCACTTTAGATTCTAATCAAGAAAATGGTAGAGATGATACTTCTTCTGATCAAGAAAACTCTCTTGAGGAGGATTAATATTTTATTAAATAAAGATTGCTTCTATTGATTTAGAGGTGATTTTTATTATTTTTTTACGAAAATAACATTTAATTTCTTATTTTATTTGACTGAACTGTAACAAAATTTTTAAGCGATTGCCATACCTAATTTGACTAATAAGGATAATTGTGTTATAGTTTATACGTTCGTGAAAAAGTATATTTTATTGACAAATATTTAATATTATTTTAAAATGATATTATAGAGGTGGTAGGATGAATGATAGGATTACTCTTAGTAGTAAGGAAATATTAGAAAAAGAATTTAAGATAGATGCTAGAGGGTATCGTTTACAGGAAGTAGATAAGTTTTTAGATATCGTCATTCATGATTATAATGAATATAATAGTATTATCAAGGAACTTGCAATTAAAAATAGAGAGCTTCATGATGAGAATGAAAATTTGAAAAATGAGGTTCGGAATTTAAAATCTGATTTAGAGGCATTAAAATATACGGAGAAGGAAGTTACTAATGTTGATTTAATTCGGAGAGTTAGTCAATTAGAAAAAATTATTTTAGGAAATGTGAATAATTAATCTGGGTAAACGCTGTGAATTTTATTCATAGAGGAAAGTCCACGCTTGCACTATCTGGGATGATAGTAGTGTTTGTGCTTAGGGAAAAAATAACCTAAGGAAGTTTAGACTTACGGCGATTTTTATCTTCTAAGGAGTTATCTATGAGGATAGAAGCGTAAAGTGCCACAGTGACGAGGTTTATAGAAATATAAAAGTGAAACGAGGTAAACCCCACAAGCAAGAAACTCAAATTTTGGTAGAGGAACTAGTTGGAGAGAAAAAGAATTGATAACTAGATAGAGAAATCTATAGATAAATGTTTACCGCCTACTTGTAGGTACAGAACGTGGCTTATAAGATTGTTATTTTAGAATATGAATATGGCTAATCAATTAGCATTTAGGAGAAAATATGAAAGAAATAGGCTTAAAATTAAAGTTAAAAAGGGAAGAAAATGGTGTTTCAATTGAAGAAGCAGCCTCCGATTTAAATATGAGAGTAAGTCAATTACAGAGTATAGAAGATGGAAAAAAGGATGCTTTTAAGGATGTTTTTTCATTAAAATACTTCATTCGTGATTATGCTAAATATTTAGGATTGGATGGAGAGAAAATTCTTGATGATTTTAATGAATACTTATTTGAACAAACTTCTAAAATTTCTCTTGAAGAAATTGAAGAAGCAAAAAGAGAAAAAGAGATGCGAGAAAAAGATTTGAAGATTTTATCTCCCTATACCAAAACGAGCAAAGATAAAAAAATAATTTTTATTACGTCTATAGTAGCTTTAGTTTTGTGTTTTATTATTTTAATTGGATATATTTTGATTCGCAATCAAAATAAAAGTGATTTTGTTAGGGATGAGGTTAGTTTTAGAATTGGAGAATAGGGTATGAATTTAGCAAATAAAATTACGATATCTAGAGTGATTATGGCAATTGTGATTATGATTATTTTATTATTTCCCTTTGAAGGATTAGGAATTAATTTGCCAACATTTTTAGTTAGTGGTAGGATTTTGATTGAGGTGAAGTATTTAATTGCAGGGGTGTTGTTTGTTATTGCTTCTCTTACGGACTTTTTGGATGGATATGTTGCTAGACGTTATAATATGGTGACTGATTTTGGAAAGATGGTTGATGCCATTAGTGATAAAATGCTTACAAATTCTTTACTTGTGATTTTGGCGTCTAATCATATGATTAGTCCGATTATTGCAGTTGTTTTTATTGTTCGTGATATTACGGTTGATTCGATTAAGATGGTGATTGGAAATAAGGGACATGCGGTTGCGGCAATTGGTATTGCTAAGTTGAAAACGGCTACTTTAATGGTTGGTTTAGCTCTTACTTTGTTTTATAATTTGCCGTTTGAGCTTATTGGTGTTCGAGTAAGTGATTGTTTGCTTATTATTTCTTCAATTTTATCGATAGTATCTGGCTTTCAATATTATTTGATGGCTAGACCTTATATTGAAGCAAAGTAAAATGAATAGGATATAAACTGTCCAACTTTTTGGAGATAGTTTATTTGGTTCTTCAAATTTGAGGAAGCTTGAAAATAACATCTAAATTTTTAGATGTTATTTTCATATCTTATGATTATTTTAAAGTAGTAAAATTAAAAGTATTAAAAAAACTTAAAATTAAGTTTTTAGAATTTTGTAATAACTACTTTAAATCTATGTCCTTTCAAATTTGAAGAACCGTTTATTCTACTCATTTTTTTTAAAATAATCTGAATATCCTTTTTGTTTGATTATTTTGGCGGGGGATCCAGTTATGGTGAGGTTACTTGAAAAACTTTTGGTTACGGTTGAATTGGCTCCAATTACAGTGTTGTCACCGATAGTGATGTTGCCAATAATTCTAGAGCCAGGTCCTATCCATACGTGATTTCCTATTTGCGGGGCAATAGGTGTAGTTCCTATATTTTTGCCGATGGTTGTCATGGGGTGAATTTTTAAATATTTTCCTATTTTTGCGTTTTGGTTAATGTAGATTGGTCCTAAGTGAATAATGCAAAGTCCTTCTTCGATTGTGTTTAAAGGAAGAAAAATAGAATACTGAATTGATTTTTTTTCGAAATGATGATTGATGAGGCAAAAAAGAATTTTTCCTAGGGGATCTTTTCTGCAATTGTGATAATATTCTACTTTTCTGTATAATTTTATAAATTTAAGGATTGTTTTTAATTCTTTTGTAAAGATAGGGTAGCTATCATAGTAGACATCTCTTTCTATTTTTATGTACCTTTTATAGTCTGATTTATTTTTTATCATGAAATATCTTCCTTTTCTTTAATCATTATATCTAAATTATTTCGGAATGTAAAATTTTTTAGAGTTTTTTTGCTTTATGGAGATTATACCAGTAATAATTAATTAAAGAGTGATTTCATTATTAGAGAGAGATTTTGTTTTGAATAAAGTTGTAAGGCAATCGCTTAAAAAATTTTCTATTGTCAAAATTATATTTTTGTGTTGTAAAAAATAGGGTGTCAAGAGAAATCGTTGCATCTATGTTTAGATTTTCTATTTTTGAGAAAAACCCTTTACTTAAATCTGTATCTTTTGCCATTTTTTCTTATGACTTATTGATTCAATCATTTTTATGGATTTTTTATTCGTTTCAATTCAATTAAAAAGTTCATAAATCGCTCTTATCGATAATTGTCCCTATATATGATTTTATAGGAATTTTAAATTTTATATTGCTATTTTGCGGGAGAAATTCGTTGTGCAGATATTCAAAATGTGTGATATAATTGAGTTAGTAATCAATGTAGTATCTAAGGTTACTTAAAGAGGGAAGAAAAAATAAATGCAAAGTGTTTTTCATTGTATTTATTTCTTAGATTTCAACAAAAAAAGAAGTAAAAATATTTAGCTAAAAAGAAGCATTACTGTTTATAGTTAAATTCAACAGATAAGTTCTTTATTTTATAGAAATTATTGAGTTTGTAATTTTTAAGATATATGAAATAGTAATACTTTATATCTTATTTAATTGAACTGTAGATTTAAATCATTATAAATGAGAGGTAAATGACTGTGAATGGTATGGAGTGTTATTTGATATGGCACAAAGTTTAGTGGATAAGGTTGAGATGAGATAAATATCCTAGGGTCAAATGGTTAGGACAGAACAGTGGTTAGCAGTTTTGTTAATTTCTAATCATTACTACAAGACTATCTTTATTACATGTAAAAAATTGATTGTAAAAAAAATTCACTCTTTTTTACTGAATTTTTTAAATAAAGTTGACTTTTGTTTAAAAAAATTATACAATTGGTATTGTCAAGTGAGATATGGCCTGTTGGTGAAGTGGTTTAACACGCGCGCCTCTCAAGCTCGTATTCACGGGTTCAAACCCCGTACAGGCTACCAAATTGTTATGTTAAGCCCCTTTTGGGGTTTTTATTTTACTAGAAAAGAGGATAAAATATGGATAGTGATTTAAAAAAATTACCTAAGGTAGAGTTGCATTTGCATTTAGATGGTTCTTTGTCACTTGATTTGGCAAGTGAGTTGTCTGGACTTTCTAAGGAGGAATTGGTAGAAAAGATGGTTGCACCAGATAAATGTCAAAATTTAAGTGATTATTTAACAAAGTTTGATTTTCCTATTTCTCTTATGCAAACGAAAAAGAATTTATCGATGATTGCTTATGATTTGGTTAATAGGTTAGAAGAAGATGAAGTAATTTATGCTGAAATAAGATTTGCTCCAATGTTTCATACGAAAGAGGGACTTACTATGGAAGAAGTTGTTGGGTCTGTTTTGAATGGGCTTCGGCAAAATACAAAAGTTCAATCTAATTTGATTTTGTGTATGATGAGGGGGGCAAGTTTAGAAGATAATCAGAAGACGCTTCGTTTGGCGGAGAAGTATTTAAATCGTGGTGTTTGTGCGGTTGATTTGGCAGGCGCTGAAGACAAGTATCCAATCGATGATTATTTACCTTTGTTTGATGAGGCTAGGAAAAAGGGAATTCCATTTACAATTCATGCTGGTGAGAATGGGAGTGCGGACGAGGTTCGCAAGGCTATTTTAGCGGGTGCTAGTCGTATTGGCCATGGTATTCATACTCTTGATGATGATGGGGTAATTGACTTAATAAAAAAAAGACATCTATTTCTTGAGTTATGTCCGACTTCTAATGTTCAGACAAATGCTGTTTTAGATTATGCACATCACCCTATTTTTAAGTTTTATCAGATGGGAATTTTATTTAATTTGAATACAGATAATTCTTGTGTATCTCATATTTCTCTTAATGAGGAGTATTTGAAGGTAAATCATTATTTTTCTTTTTTGTATGAAGATTATGTGAAGATGAATTTAGATGCAATTGCGGCAAGTTTTTTGTCTTTGGATGATAAAAAAAATTTAGTGAAAAAGTTTTATGATAATATTCACAAATAAGGGTATCTAGTGTATAATTTAGAGTGTGGTGATATTATGTATTATAGTAGTCAAGAAGAACTTTATCAAGGATTAATTCCAGCGATACATGTTAAATTAAAATTATTAAAGAGATTTAAGAATGTTGATGTTACGGAGAATGATATTTGGAATTATTTAAGAGATAGTAAATGGAAAAGTAGTGTTGATTTAACTTTATCTGATATGGTAGATGATATTCTTCATACCGATAATGATGAGTTTATTCGCTACAAGATTAAAAATAAGGAAAGTTTATTTTAAGGAGGGGGAGCAATGTTAGAAACAGTTTATATTGCTTTAGTGATTATTTTTGCAATTAGTGTATTTTTCTTTTTTCGTTTAAAAGAGAAGTTGGCTCGGGTTTTGTTTGGATTACTTTCTTGCGTTTGCATTATGATTTTTTGTATTATTTCTTATCAACCACTTTTGGATAAGATAAATTATGGGCTGGATTTGCAAGGTGGATTTGAGGTTTTATATAAAGTTAGTCCGCTTTCTAGTGATGATAAGTTAGATAGTGATATGCTTTATAATACTTATAAGTCTTTAGTAAAAAGAATTGATATTTTAGGAGTAAGTGAACCAGAAATAACAATTGAGGGTGATGACCAGATTCGCGTTAAGTTAGCGGGAGTTACTAATAAAGAAGAAGCTAGGGAAGTTCTTTCTTCAACAGCGTCTTTGACGTTTAGAGATACTTCAAATCATTTGCTTATGACTTCTGATGTATTAGGGGGAAATGCCAAGGTGTCTACTGATCAAAATGGAAAGCCAGCGGTTAGTTTATCTATTAAGGATAAGGATAAATTTTATGAGGTAACAAGTAAAGTTTCAAAAATGAGTAATAATTTGATTGTGATTTGGCTTGATTATGATGAGGAGAAGGATAGTTACTCTAGTGAAAAAGAAAAATGTGGTAGTTTATCTGATTCGCATTGTTTGAGTGCTGCTAGTGTTTCACAGGGATTTTCTAGTGATGTTATTATTAGTGGAAACTTTACAGAAGATGAGGCCAAAAACTTAGTAGAATTGATTAATTCTGGTGCACTTCCCACAAAATTAGAAGAGATTTCTTCTCGAACGGTAGAGGCTTCTTTTGGAGAGGCTAGTTTAAATCAGACTTTGCTTGCTGGAGTGATTGGAATTTGTATTGTTGTTTTGATTGTAACGCTAGTATATCATTTTGCTGGTTTTGTTGCGTCACTTGGTATTTTACTTTATACCGCTCTTACTTTTTTAGTGTTTTATTTGATTAATGGTGTTTTGACACTACCAGGAATTGCAGCAATGTTACTTGGAATTGGTATGGCAGTTGATGCGAACGTTATTTCCTTTGAAAGAGTAAGAGAGTTATTAAAAATTGGAAAACCTTTACAGGAGGCTTTTCGTGAAGGAAATAAGGCTTCACTTAGCAGTATTATTGATGCAAATATTACGACGATGATTGTTGCTATTATTTTGTTTATTCTAGGAGAATCTAGTGTTAAAGGCTTTGCAACGATGCTTATTATTAGTATTATTGTGACTGTTTTAGTGATGGTTGTTATTGTAAAATTAATTGTTGGTTTGTTTGTTAAAACAGGATTTTTTGATGATAAGTTAAACTTATTTATTGGGGTTCGTAAGAGGCAAATTGTTCCTGCAACGGATATCAGAGTTCCTTTTCAAAATTTGGAGTTTGTTCGGAATCGAAAATACTTCCTTGGCTTTACTGTTTGTGTAATTATTGTTGGTATTATTTTATCCTTTGTTCGGGGTATTAATTTGGGAGTTGATTTTACTGGTGGTACGACAGTTACCGTTACAAAGAATGAGTCAGTTAGTTTAGAGAAAATTCAAGATGAACTTAAGAATTTAAAATATACAGTAAAGAAGTCTGAGGAGACAAAGGATGATGTTACCGTTACGATTGATGAAGTTATCGATAAAGGTCATATTCAAAAGTTATCGAAGAAAATAGAGAAGGAATATCATACTAACACGGATATTTATACGGTTAGTAAGGTAGTTAAACAAGAACTTACTAAGAATGCAATTCAGGCTTTGCTATTTGCTTCTCTTGGAATTTTGATTTATGTTGCGATAAGATTTAAATTTAATTATGCTATTTCTGCTTTAATTGCTTTATGTCATGATATTGTTATGATTGTTATCATTTTTTGTATTTTTAAATTAGAAATTACCAGTATTTTTATTGCTGCTATTTTGACGATTATTGGTTATTCAATTAATGATACGATTGTTACTTTTGATATGATTCGTGAAAATTATAAGAAGAAATTAAGTCAAAAGATAGGAAAGAGAAAAAAGAATATTGAAGAGATTAAGTTAAATGATGAAGAATTAATTGATTTGGTTAATGATAGCGTTCGTACAACGTTTACTAGAAGTGTTTTAACCACTTTAACAACGATATTTCCTGTTATTTGCCTACTTATTTTTGGAGCTAGAGAGATATTTAATTTTAATCTTGCTTTACTAATTGGTTTTATTGCGGGAGTTTATTCTTCTATTTATATTTCTAATCAATTATGGTTAATTTTAGAGTCGAGAAGGTTGAAGAAACCAGAGAAAAAAGATGATGATGATAAAGAAATTAGTGAGATAGAAATTAAGGGAGTTAATTGTTAACTTTCTTTTTTTTGGAAATATTTTGGTTCAACTTTAATAAATATACTCTAGTTTGAATAACTAAATGATTTTTTGATAGAGACACTAGATACTTCTTAGGAGGTATCTATTTTTTTTAGAATAATCTATTTCAGTATTATTGACAGAGAAAAAAATAAAGTTTAATATGGTAATATAGTTTTGGAAGGGTGATTATGATGTTTGATGAATATAGAAATATAACAATAGAAGATTTGATTGATAAAGTTAAGAGTTATAATACAAATGAAGAGGATATTAATTTAATTAATCGAGCTTTTGATTATGCTTATAAAAAACATTTTGGGCAAAAGAGAATTAGTGGGGATGATTATATTACACATCCTTTAAATGTAGCAATGATTTTGACGGATATTAATGCGGATGCAACTTGTTTGGCGGCGGCTTTACTTCATGATACGATAGAGGATTCGGATAGTACAAAGGAAGAAGTTACGGAGTTATTTGGATCTGATGTTGCTTTGCTTGTGGATGGCGTTACTAAGATTAATCGTCTTCATTTTTCAAGTGCTGGTGAGCAAATGGCTGCGAATCAAAGGAAGATATTGGTTGGTTTGTCAGAAGATGTGCGAGTAATTATTATTAAATTAGCTGATAGGCTTCATAATATGCGTACTTTATATGTTATGCCAGAAGAAAGACAGAAAAAAAAGGCTAGAGAGACTTTGGAAATTTTGACTCCAGTTGCGGATAGACTTGGTATTAATAAGATTAAGAGTGAGTTAGAAGATTTGTCACTTCGGTATTTAAAGCCAGATGTTTATTTTGATATTGTAGAAAAGCTTAATGCGAAAAAGACGGAAATGGATGAGGATGTTAACGATATGCTTAAAGAAGTTTCTAGTTTATTGAATGAACATCATATTAAACATGAGATATTTGGGCGAAGTAAGAGTATATATAGTATTTATAAAAAGTTGGATAAGGGTAAAAAGTTTAATGATATTTATGATATTTTGGCACTTCGGGTATTAGTGGATACGGAACAGGAATGTTATCTTGCTTTGGGATTAATTCATTCTAAATATAAACCTGTACCGAATCGTTTTAAGGACTATATTGCAATGCCAAAGACGAATCTTTATCAATCTTTGCATACGACGGTATTTGGAGTAGATGGTAAATTATTTGAGATACAACTTCGGACTTTTGAGATGCATAAAATTGCTGAATATGGTATTGCTTCTCATTGGTCTTATAAGGCTCATGGAAGTGTTAAGACAGTAAAAGATTCGATGGAGGCCAAGTTACAGATTTTTAGAAATATTATGGAATTAAATGAGGAAGCAGATACTTCGGTGGAATTTATTAATAGTATTAAAAAGGATGTTTTAACTAGTGATTCTATTTATGTTTATACGCCTAAGGGGGATGTTATTGAACTTCCGGTTGGGGCAACTCCTGTTGATTTTGCTTATCGTGTTCATAGTGAAGTTGGGAATACTTTAGTGGGAGCCATTGTTAATGAGAATATTGTTCCTCTTGATTATCATTTAAAAACGGGCGATATTATTAAGGTAAATACGAGTAAGGCTAGTCGAGGGCCTAATAAAGATTGGCTTAATTTTGTTATTACGAGTCAGGCTAAGAATAAGATTAAATCTTTTTATAGTAAATTGGATAAGGATGAGAATCTTAGTCGTGGGCAAGATGTAATTTCTTTAGAATTGAGAAAGAATGGGCTACCAATTCACGATAGTTTAACGGGAAATTCTTTGGATATGATTTTAGAAGAGTTCCATGTACAAACTTTAAATGAATTATATACCTTAGTTGGTGCAGGAAAAATAACGGCACAGGCGGTTGTTAAAGTACTTAAAAAAGAGGAAGAAAAAGAAGATGTTGCGCTTCGAATTAATGAAACCTCTAATCGTCCAATTGTTCATAAGAATGATATTTTGGTTGAAGGAATGGATGATATTAAGGTAAATTTAAGTGGATGTTGTAAACCTATTCCGGGAGATAAGATTATTGGTTATATTACTAAGGGTTCAGGAATTACGCTTCATCGTTTGAATTGCCAAAATATTACTAATGTGGATGAGCGTTTAATTCATGTGAAATGGAATAATGATTCCTCTAAGAAATATTTTGCAGATTTAATTGTTCATACGAATACTTCGGATAATTTACTTGATATTATTACGAAGGCTAGTTTAAATAATATTATTATTGATAGTATTTCTACAATTAATAAGAGTGAGTATAAGGTATATCGTTTAACGATATTGGTAGAAAATACTTTAAAGTTAGATAAGTTTATGGTCGATTTGACAAATTTGCCTTTTACTTTGAAGGTGGAAAGATTATTGAAATAAACTATTGTAATTATTTTATTTATTAAAAATAAAGTTATGTTTGAATTTGAACATGACTTTTTTTGATTTATTTAAAGGGGATGGACATTTTATTTAGATCAAATGGGGGTAAGGGGTTATTTTGATAATATTTTTTTGAAATATTTTGTAGTGATAATGTATTGTATATTGTTAAAAAAGTTTGTTTCATCATTTAGGAATAAAAAAAAATACTGCTGATAAAATTGAGGTTTTCCTATCCGAGTCTGTAAATAAATTTGTGTAAATAGAGTCTCTCCATGATACAATAGTAGAAATGGAGAGATTTTATTATGAAAA